>CAYYND010000016.1:0-27763 GCA_964472845.1 uncultured Lachnospiraceae bacterium
GATCGACGTGATTGTGATCCATTATTTCCAGTGCTTCAATGCCGTCTGAGGCGGGTATAGGGTTATAGCCGTAACGGCTGAGGACGGTTTCCATAAGCTTTCGAGCGTGAACGTCGTCCTCTACTACCATGATATTAAACATATTGTACCTCCTGATCTGTCAAGTTATGATCTTCTTTCAAATATTATAATCCAATAATGTTAAGTCAATTTCAAAATAATCGTTATCAATATGAATGATAAGTAAACGATAGTGAATATTATAATAAAATTTATCTTGCAATATGCAAAATTGCATCGTAAGCCTGACTTTTGATTGTTGACAATTCGGGAGGGGTATGATATAATGTCAAGGAAACTGTAAAAATGTCGGAACGTTTGAATACGCTCCGAGCTTGAAAGGAATTTGAGATGAGCGACTCTTGCTGTGTGAAGCTTAATAAAGAACGGGGAAAATTTATAGTATTTGAAGGAATAGACGGGTCGGGAAAGACTACGCAGATAAATATGCTTGCAGATCGTCTTCGCCGAGAGGGAAGACGCATCTATACGACCGCAGAGCCGACCAACTCGGTCACGGGCGGGCTTTTGCGTGATGCGCTCAGCGGTATTTCAAGCCGTACGGCTTGCGAGATGGCGGCTCTTTTTGTCATCGACCGTATATTCCATAACGTGAATACCTCTCACGGAATAATCAAAATGCTTAACGATGGGTATGACGTTATCTGTGACAGATACTACTATTCTTCGCTTGCATATCAGGGAAGCGAGACGGACTTTGAATGGGTCAAGAATATGAATGTCGGTTGCCCCGAGATTTTGACGCCCGATGTTTGCATCTTTCTCGATGCTTCACCCGCGGAATGCTTGCGCAGGATAGGCAAGGATCGCGCAGTAAAGGAGATATACGAGCAGGAGGAGCGCCTTACTACCTTCAGAAACAGGTATTTTGAGGTATTCCGTATGCTTGCCGATACCGACAACATCGTGATAGTCGATACCGAGCGTTCCGCCGAGGATACTGCCGAGAGTGTTTACCGTGCCGTGATCGGATGACGGTTGACAAACAACGTAACAACTTTAGTTTTAACCGCGCATATGCGCCGTTGCCTATTGTTTACATATATACCGATATTTAACGCTTGAAAGATCGGGGAATATGTGATATCATTTATGTGTTACTTTAAAATAAACCGAGAGGAATAATATAAATTGAATAACGATACATACAGCGGCGCCTCCAAAACAAATGTCTTGGGTTCCGCAATAAAGATAATATCGACTTGCGCGATCTCGTTTTCCCTCGCGCTTTCGCTCGCTTCCTGCGATCTGATATCCGATTGGATGGGTAACGGCGAGAGTAACTCGATAAACGAGAGTGGGGATGCAACGAAAGAGCCGACCGAAGAGTCGACAGGGGGAAAAGTGTCGGAAGATAACACCGATAAAGAACCCGTGTCGTCTGACGACGAGCCGACCGAATCCGAGAGCGGAGTTCTGACAGAGGAGCCGACGGATAAGGTCAGCGATTCGCAGACCGAGGAGATAACAGATACGCCTACGGAGAGCGCGACTGAAAAGGAGACAGATCCCGAGTCCGAAGAACCGAAGGATGAGCCGAGCGAGCCGAACAAGATCCACGGGTATACGGTAGATCTTGAGACCGAGCGCGCGTTGGGGCTGGAGTTTGACAACATAAAGGAAGCGATGGTGTCCAAAGGATCCGTGTGGCTCAGAAGCAAGCCGTCGTTGAGTACGAGTGCGCGTGCCGTTTCGATAAATGCGCGTCAGTCTTTGGAGCTCATAGGCGTTGCGGGAGAATGGTGTCGCGTCGGCTACAAAGGAAAGGTATATTATCTTCGCTCGCATTATCTCGTAAAGGACGAGCCGCAGGACGGCCCCACGGGAATATACTACGAGGGAAGCGGAGATAACAAGAATTTTGTTATTGCAATAGATGCCGGACATCAAAACTTCGGAATGAGCGATACCGAGCCGAATGCTCCCGGATCGACAGTTATGAAGGCAAAGGTGACCTCGGGAACTATCGGTACGGTAACAAATATATGGGAACACGAGCTCAATCTTGACGTGGCTATGAGACTTAAAAAGCTTTTGCTTGACGCCGGATACAGTGTCGTTATGATAAGGGAGAGCGGAAACGTGACCATAAGCAACGCTGAACGAGCCCAGATCGCTAACCAATACGGCGTTGATGCGTTTGTGAGGATACACGCTAACAGTGCTTCAAATACAAGTGCGCGCGGTGCACTTACCATGTGCCAATCCGAAAAAAACAAGTACAACGGATATATGTACGATGAGTCATATTCGCTCTCGAAGCTCATTATCGATGAATTTTGCAAGGAAACGGGACTTGGTAACAGGGGCGTTACAAAGACGGACACTATGACGGGAATAAATTGGTGTACTGTTCCGACTACTATCGTTGAAATGGGTTTTATGAGCAACGCGGCAGAGGACAGACTGATGGCGACCGAGGAATTCAAGCAGAATGCTGCCGAAGGGATCTTTAAGGGGCTTGTAAGATACGCCGAATCAAAGATCATTTACGGCTGACACGGTGTCGGTCTTGCAAAAATTACAGACGAGCGGTATGTAAGGCTATCGGCTTTACTGCCGCTTGTTTTTTGTTAAGTATGTCAATAATTTGTGTAATAATAAAAATGCCGTTGATTTATCCGCGTAAATGTGGTATACTATGTTAGAAAACAGATATTAACTGAAAAGGAAGGATATATCTAATGTTGGACAACAAGAAGCTTGAGATATTTGATTTTACGGGAGAGGGTTACGATCCGACTATGAGCTTTGGCGCGTGGCGCGTAGCTTTCTTGAATTATGCACCTCGATTTGACGAGAGCAATTTTAATATGATAGAGAGGCACCTTGAAACGGATGAGGTCTTCGTGCTTCTTGAAGGTCAGGCAACGCTCGTGATAGGCGAGGCGCTTGAGCGTGTAAAAATGGATGCGCACAAGATATACAACGTCAAGGCGGGAGTGTGGCATCAGGTGCTTGTAAGCCGTGATGCAAAAATACTTATAGTCGAGAATGATAACACTGTTAAGGAAAACAGTGAGTACAGATATTTTTAAATAACAGTCTGCGAGATGTATTCGAAATGTTCGGTACAGATCCGATATTATAAATAGTGAGGTACAAAATGGCATATATTCCAAATGACAAGGTTGAGAAGCTGATAAAAAAGTATTGCACCGACAAGCCGAACGTGACGCTTACGATAGGTGTGCTTAAGAACGGAGAGAAGAGCTATCTTACTTACAACGGTAACGGCGAGCTTACCGATGCCGAGGGAGACGGGAAGAGACTTTATGAAATAGGCTCGATAACCAAGACTTTTACGGCGGCACTTTTTTCAAAGATGGTATCCGACGGAAAGACAGAGGCGCATTCCTCGATAGGTCCGTATATAGGCGCGAAGAATAACGGAAAGTGCTATCCGACACTTGACAGACTCGCAACGCACACATCCGGTCTCGGCAGAGCTCCAATATCGACTACCTCATTGCTCTTTAAAGCAATTACGGGAAAGGGAAGGCTCAGTAATATATATTCCGGTTTTGACGGTAAGAAGATGGAGAAGGCGCTTCTCGGACTCAATCTCGAGCCGACTGACTATCCCACGCAGTATACGCACTATGGATTCGGTGTTCTCGGTTACGTGCTCGGTAAAATAGACGGCAGAGGATATAAGACTCTTATCGAGGAATTTGTTAATAAGGACCTCGGACTTGACAATACCTTTTTCGGTATGCCCGAGGGAAAATGCGATGGCGGCTATTCGACCAAAAATGAGAGGGTCGGCTGTTGGGTATGGACAGACAAGGATGCTATGGCAGGCTCCGATTGCCTTACGTCTTGCGCCGAGGATATGCTGAAATACGCGGAGATATGTATGTCAGGCGAGCATAAATGGCTTGACGATTGCCTTGAGCCTCATTCCGAGTATGACGATGTCGACGACTTCGGATACGGATTTATCGTTCGCGCTTCCAACGGCATCGCTTGGCATAACGGCTCCACGGGAGCATTTGCATCTTTCTTTGCCTTTGATCGAAAAAGCGGCGATGCAGTCGTGCTTCTTTCGGATTATGAGCACGTAAAGGGAGAGTTCAGCGTTGATAAGATCGGATTTGAGATAATATCTCCGAAGAAGGAAAAGGAAAAAAAACAGACCGTTTCGGATGATGACGAGTATGAAGGCTATGAGCCGTACGTTCCCGAAAACGAGAGCGATACAAACGAATGATCCAAGAGATCCGAATATAGAACAGAGCCTACGGCAAAAACGCCGTAAGCTCTGTTTTTTATCGCTCGGATTTTTCAGCTTTGCTGTGTGTGTTTCTTAGCAAAGACCGCGGCGAATATCAGTATCGATACAAGCAACGCGAATACGCCGCCGATCGCCTCTCGGCATCCGACGGATCGGTCGGCAGATCCGTTATCCGTTTCGGCGTTATCATTGTCATTGTTACCGTTATTATCATTATCGTTGTTATCATTGGTCTCCGGTACAGACGTATGGATGCCGTCGGAATATATGCCGCTTTCCGAAGCGTCTTTGTCCGCCTCGGGGATCGGGGTCAGGTCGTAGACTGCGTAGTAGGTATCGTTTTCGGTTGCCGCGATGCTTGCGTGATCCCAACATCGAAATGTGTATATGTACCTTCCGTCGGACTCTCTTATAGGTGCTTCAGACGGAAACTCTATAAGCTCGAAATGTGCGTACTGCCTTTCCTCGATGAGACTTCCGTCGTAGTTCCGAAACGCTACCGTGTATGTCAGCGGCTTCCATACTGCGTAAAAAGTCGTATCATCGGTAAGATATATGCTGTCTTTTGCATCATATTCCGCGGAGGCGGCATGGGGGGTCGTTGACCAGCCGTCAAAGATATATCCCCTTATCTCAATTGCGGGGTTCGGCAATGTCAGGGTATCTCCCTGCCGAAAACTTATGGCATCTGCCGTCGTTTGACCGTTTTTGTCGCTGAATGTCACCGTTCTTGTCCTGTCCTCCGAGACAAGATGCGCGTATGACATTGATATCCACCCCGTTTTACCGTTGTAGATTATCTTCCCCCAGCCCTGACTGATCGCATTTACCTCTACCGTATCACCGAGAGAGAGCTTGCCGAGGATAGAGCCCCGAGACGTACTCGGAGATGAGCGGACGTTCAGCGCGGACGTGTTAATTATGTACGTGCCTTTGCATTGTTCCGAAAAATCCGTGCTGACCTTGGAATTTTTATTGTAGCTCGGAACACCGTATCCGATTATGTAGCTGTCGCTGAGAGAATAGCTTTGAAGGGATACCTTTTCGCTGCTATTTCCTTCGATGGTATATACCTTTCCATCCTTAACATAAAGCACAAGCCCCACGTGATTTGATGTCCTGGTGACGTAGGCACTTTTGAAGAATATTATGTCTCCGGGCGCGGGAGTATATCCGCTCGATCGCGCTTTGTAGGTGGAGCTCTGCTTGAACCAAGCCACCCAGTTGGTACAGCTGACATACGATTTTACCGTGCTCGTTGATACTCCTGCTTGCCTTACACACCATGAGACGAACGCGGCACACCACGCATATCCGTATTCGGATGTTCCGTTGCCGTCACCGTCGACCTTTCCGTAGAGATAATTGTATTCGACGTAATTGCCGCTACCGTTTTGATTCATACCGTCAAAATCGGCGGTGCTGTTGCCCTCGTGATAGCCGAGCTGAGACATAGCTATCATAAGCACGTTCGTAGGCTCATCGGATGTAAGCTCTATGCTTGTCATATTTTTGTAATATTTGCTTGTCTTGTACTTGTCCGATGTTTTTTGCGTGGGCGTCAAAGCCGATGCCCCGAATGAGAACACGGCGGCAAATATAGCTATCGTTAATGCCGCCGATACCAAGCGGTGCATCGGCTTAGCTTTATGAAGTTTCATAATATGTATTATCCTTTCGTGATCTGTTTTGCCGTTCAAAATCTCTGTTGATATCATACGGCATAATAGGTCTTTCCGGAAGACACATATAGTATAACATATTTTTGGTCTGTTTGTAAACAGAAAAAAGTCATATGATGCGTGGTAATTATCGGAAGATATTACAGATTAAAGCCGTAAAACCACGATACGGAAGGAAATAAGGGAATTATTTGATAATTCCGAATTTTATTTTGAGCTCAAGCAGCTTTTTTACGGATACATTTATCCGTTCCTCTGTAATGATACCCTCGGATATCGCATCGAGCACGGCTTCGATCTGATCGGCATAAGAGGAGCAACAAAGGAGATCGTTGCCTGCAAGCACGGCGGCAACTGCCGACTTTTTGTCTTGCGTATACAGAGTGATAGCATTCATATCAAGAGAGTCGGTCATAATTATTCCGTCAAAGCTCATATTCTTGCGCAAAAATTCGTTTACCTTCGGTGAAAGGGAAGCGGGGCAGTCGGGATCGAGGCACTCCACGATGTTGTGTGCCACCATTACTATCGGAGCCCCCGCGTCTATTCCGCTTTTGAACGGAAGCAGATCGTGATCCGTAAATTCTTCAAGTTTCCTTGAGTCGTGTGCTATGAGCGTGTGAGTGTCCACGTTATCGCCGTAGCCGGGAAAATGCTTGAGGGACCCTATGAGGGAAAGCTCATTCATCTTGCGAACGACAGCGGAAATGTATTCGCACGTCGTATTCACATCTTTTCCGAGTGTACGATGATATATGAAGTTGTTTTCGTCGCTTGCCATATCACACACGGGAGCGTAGTTGAAATTGATACCGAGGGATTTGAGAAGCGCATCCTTTTCTTCAATGTCGGAGAGTATCCTTTCAATACCGCCCTCCGCGTAAAGCTCGGACGGATATTTGAACGGCTCGGGACGGAACTCCGGATATTTGCTGACTCTTACAACTCTTCCGCCCTCCTCGTCAACCGCTAAAAGCATAGGAATATCGGAAAGACTTTGATACTCCTCAAAGGTATGTTTTACCGTATCGGGGGTCTTTCCCTCAAAATCAACAGCATAAAGGGTAAAGCCGCCGAGCTTGTATTTCTGCACAGCCTCAAGCGCGCTTCCGTCCTGAGGGCATCTTGCGATAAACATCTGTCCGACTCTTTGTTCAAGCGTCATTAGATTTAACAGCTTTTCAGCCTTTGATGCTATATTATTCATAGCATATCTCTCCTTAAAATTTCCATTTTTGATACATATCTGTTTTAATATATTTTAAAAGCGGGGGAGCATTTGGTAACGCAAGCCCCCGCAAAACGTATGGGAATATATGTCGTCGTTTTACTTTATAAGATTTCGCTTTATCTTCTTGGATGTGGTCTTTTCAAATTCTGTCTCGTGGATCTCTACCTTGCGTATGCGCTTGTATCCTACGAGCTTTTTGTTAAGGACTGCTATCTTGCTTTCTATGATCTCTTTTACCTTGTCCGGATCCGTCTCGCCGTTCAACGCATCGTAGTTCGGATAGCATATCGCCGTGAGGATTACGGACTCGCCATCCTCGGCTTTTCTTCCTATAACGACCGATTCGGCGATCTCTTCGATCCTGCCGAGATATTCCTCGATCTCCTCGGGGAATACATTCTTACCGTTTTCAAGCACGATAACAAATTTGCTTCTTCCTGTTATGAAGATATATCCGTCTGCGTCTATGTAACCGATATCTCCCGTTCTGAAGTATCCGTCCTCGGTAAATGCCGCCGCGGTCTCCTCGGGATTTTTGTAGTATCCGAGCATTACGTTGTCGCCCTTGACCTGTATCTCTCCTTCAAGATGACCGTCATCGTTGATATATCCGTTGGGGTCTATCCTTGCTGTACAGCAGTTTACAGCAGGGCCTACCGATCCGGGCTTAGCGGCAAAATATGGGTTAGCCGCAACGAGAGGCGAACATTCGGTTATGCCGTATCCCTCTGTGATGTATATTCCGAATTCCTCGAATTCTTTTACCATCTGGGGATTGAGAGGCGCGCCTCCGCAAACTATTTTAATGAGCCTGCCTCCGAATGCGTCGTTGATGCTTGCAAAGAGCCTTCTTCTTGCGTCAATGCCGACCTTTCGCATAGCTCGTGAAAGTACCATACCTTTTTTGAGCTTACCGTATTGATTTTGCTTTTTAGCCGTGTCGATGATCTTCTTGTACATAGTGTTTACAAAGAGAGGTACGAGCACAAGACCTGTGGGCTGGAACAGAGCAAAGTTTTTGAGCACCTTGCGCAAGCTGTCGTTGATACATATCTCCATACCGTAGTTTGCACCGGCGAGCATACAGCAGAGCTCATATGTGTGATGTATCGGAAGGACCGAAACTATTCTGTCATCGGGCGAAAATTCAACGCATTCGCAAGCGGCATTTATTGCGGCGCACACATTCTTCTCGCAGAGCATAACACACTTGCTCGTTCCCGTTGTGCCGGATGTAAAGAGCATAACCGCCATCTTTTCCATATCCTCGGGGTCGGGTACTGTATATCCGTTTTCAAGTGCTTTTTCGCCGAGCTCGATGACACTGTCGTAGGTTATGAATCTATCCGTATCGGTGAACGTACATTCGGCGGGGTCAACAGAGATAAAATGCTTTACCGTCGGATGATTTCTTGCGGCGTTATCGAACTTTTGATTGAACAGCTTTGAGAACACAACGGCATCTGCCTCGGCAAATTCAAGGAACCCTTCGATCTCGTTGATATCTAATTCCTTGTCCATAGGGATCGCCACGCTACCCATAGCTATTGTGGCAATGTAAGTTGCTACCCAGGAAGGTGAGGTCTCGCCGATAATGGCAACTCTTTTGCCTTTAAGGCCGAGCGCGTCGAGACCCGCCGCCTCTTTTTCGACCAACTTCGAAAATTCGGCGTACGTCATTTCCTTGAGTTCTTTGTCTTTATCAAAGTATTTGTAGATTATTCTGTCACCGTTCAAAGCAAGCTTTTCGATGAAATGTTTCATACTTTTGACTTCAGTGAATATCCGTTCTGTCTTTTTTCTCTTTTGTGCTTTTACAGTTTTCATTAATAATTTTCTCCTTTGATCCGTTACGTGCTTGACGTATCGGAAAATGTGTGATAAAATAATATAAAAATTGCGGCAAACAGATTAATTATAACAGTATGGGCGTGTTTTGTCAAGCAAAGAGGAAAAAGTAATTATCTATTTAAGGAAAAGTTTACATACTTTAACTTAAAATTCTGTCTGAGAGCGAGAGGGAGCGAATGGGAAAGATAAAATGGCGCGGCGGAGCGCTTATAGCACCGCTTCCCGCAGTGATGGTCAGCTGCGGAGATATGGAGAACTCAAATATTCTTACGGTCGCCTGGACGGGTATCATAAATACCATACCGCCGAAGACTTATATCTCGGTAAGACCCAAGCGCCATTCTTACGATATCATAAAAAGCAGCGGAGAATTTACAATAAACCTTACGAGCGAGAGCCTTGTGGCCGCGGCGGATTTTTGCGGGATGTATACGGGGAGAAAGGTAGATAAGTTTTCCCGCTGCGCTCTTACGAAGGAAGAGGGAAGCGAGAATAAGTGTCCTATGATAGCACAAAGCCCCGTATCTATCGAATGTAAAGTTACGGACATCGTGCCTCTCGGAACGCACGATATGTTTATTGCCGACATCGTTGCCGTGCATGTTGACGAGAGTCTGCTCGATTCGAGCGGCAAGCTCCGTATGGAAAGAGCACACCTTTCGGCGTATGCTCACGGAGAATATTACGCCCTCGGTAAAAAGCTCGGAAGCTTCGGCTTTTCGGCGGTCAAGAAGAATAAGAATCACAATAAAAACAAGCATACGCAGTAGGATCCTGCTGCAATATAAAAAACGGTGAGCCCGACTTTTTGCGGAACACACCGTTTTTTTCTTAGAGCTTATACCAAGCTTGTTTTTTTCAAGATCAAATTACTTACCGCGCCGAGTCCCGTGCAGAATATTGCTCCGCCCGCAAGGCACAAGATCACATTGATCAAGGTCGATCCGAGTGGCGTTATGAGCCCTACGGTCATAAAAAGTATCATTCCTCCGCCAAGAGAGCCGCAGAGCGCAAGCCAAGCTCGATGCTTCGCCCAAACGCTGATGAGAACAAATATTGCAATAAATACTAACATTAAAAATATTTTTGCTGTGATGCACATGGCAATGTTTGTAACATTCAAGTCTCCCACAAGTTCAAATGAAAGTCCCGAGATTGCACCGCCGAGTATAGCGCCGATAAAATATGCGATAATCATCAATGCTCCGCAAGTAAAACCGACAACGGTCTTTGAAATGACGTAATCCGACTTTTTGGAGCGAACGGTAAACAGATTTTTTGCATATCCGCTCCTGAAGTCCTCTGAGATGAAGAGACATATAAAGACCGCCGCAAGCATAAACATCATATTAATATTGCACATACTCATAACATCCATACCGCCCATAGCCGCATCGCCCTCGCTCGGCAATGTTCCTATGGATTGCCAAGTGTTTTCGGGGCCGTGTATCACGGTCTCCTCTCCTGTTTCGGGATCAACGGATATCGAGCCGTCCATCATCGTCATCATAACCGTCATGAGTATCGGGATGAGAAGCGCACAGGCGACCATAATATAGAAAAGCTTTGATCTCTGCATCCTGCCGAAATCGACCTTGAGCATACTTTTTAAGCGTTTGCCAAAGCCGAAGGCTTCTATCTTTACCGTGTTTTGATCTGCCATCGTTATCTGCCTCCATTCATAAGATCGATGTAATATTCTTCAAGACCTATTTTGTCGGTTTTGAGTTCGGTGACGCATATACCGTTTGAGTAAAGGTAAGTCACAACTTCCTCCGGAGTGGTTGGATCGTAAATGCGGATATATCCGAACTCATCTTCTTCAACACGCGAGTACCTGCATCCGAGCAGGCTTTTTGTCCGGCTCATTTCATCAGAGGTAAGCGCTACATATGTGCGGCAATCGGCATCAAGCTCATCGGCAGTCATTTCGCGTATCATCCTGCCTTGACGTATTATGCCGTAATGCGTTGCTACTTTTTGAAGCTCACCGAGCAGATGCGAGGATACGATTATACTGCGCTTACCGTCTTTAACGATATCCTTGAATACTTCGCGCATGATCCTCATACCGTCGGCATCCAATCCGTTCAAGGGTTCATCCAGCACGAGCAATGTCGGGTCGCCGAGCAAAGCCATTGCTATACCGATACGCTGCTTCATACCGAGTGAACAGTTCTTGTATTTGTTGCCTGCCGCGCCTTCCATTCTGACTGTCTTCAGCATTTTTGTCACTGCGGATCTTGCATCCGAAATGCCGAGATTTGCCGCCTGCAACATCATATTATCCCAAACCGACAGCGAGGGAAAACAGCCGGGGGATTCAATGAGCACGCCGATCTTGGCTCTTATGTCGGCGTCGGTATGGTCCCTTCCGTAAAGCTTGACCGAGCCTCCGTTTGCGGGCATCAGTCCGCAGATGATCTTTTCCGTTGTCGATTTTCCCGAGCCGTTTTCTCCGATAAAGCCGTATATCGAGCCCATAGGTACGGTCATATTTAAACCGCAGACGGCTTGTTTTATTCCGAAGCTTTTGCTAAGATCTTTTATTTCAACAGCATTCATATATTTTCTCCCTGATCAATAAACATCACATTTTGAAAGTATCATTGTCCCGAGCACATTGTACACGACAGCCCATGCCGCGGATACGGCGGTACATATGAGCAGAGTGCTGATACCCGAGGTAAGGCAAGCGTTTACGGATGAGCCGTAAAGAAACAGATTGAGGAATCCCGTCGGGATCGAGAGGTTCTCGACTATGGCGGCAATTCCTATAATAAGGATACCCGTGCCGAAAAAGAAGCTTGATACGATGGAAATCCCGAAATATCTTCGGAATATAATGTTAAGAAAAGTGTAAAGGCTTGCCCAGCCGAGGCTCATAACGATCTTGCCTGCAATAGCGATGATCAAAGAACCTATATTTACTTCCAAGGAATAGCCGGCAAGTATGCCGCCCACCGAGCCTCCGATCAAATATGTTATGCACATACAGGCCATGGCAAGTGCGCAGGTGAGAGATTTAGAGATCATATAGTCTTGCTTTTTTGCGTGCGTGGTAAAAAGCTGCTTTACATATCCCGAGCTGTAATCGTGACCGATAAACACAGATACCATAATACCGCCGAAAATGAATACCATATTCATATTGGCATAATCTGCGATATCCTTTATGACATACAAGGGCTCCGATGCGGCGATTATTTGCCATACATTCGAGTAAAGTGACTCTATCGTGTTACCGTTCTGATCCGGCAGGGTCGTCATAGCCGATACCATCGCGGGAATTATCGCCGCGATCGCAAGGAAGATATAGAACATAGGAGTGTGAAATAAGCGGTAGAGATCCACTCCGAGCATCCCTTTGATTCTTTCAAAAAAGGTGGGGCTCCTGAATTTTAATTCTTTTGTCATCTTACTCATCCTCCTTTGCTGACATAAGCTCAATGTAGTATTCCTCAAGACCTATCTTGTTTCTTTTTATCTCGCTCACGGCGTGCCCGTTTTTCATAAGGCGGTCGACCACGGAAGCCGTGTCCCCCTCGTCATATATGCGGATATACTCTCCCTCCATACGGACATCGTTGTATTTCTCAGACAACAACGCATACGCCTCTTCGATGTTTTTGGTCTTGAGCGAGGTAAATACCCTCGAGCGGTTGTCCATATCCTCGGCAGAAAGCTCAGCTATCATCTTTCCTTGACGGATTATTCCGTAGTGCGTGGCGATCTTTTCAAGCTCGCCGAGAATATGGGAGGAAATAAGGACCGTGCATCCGTAATTTTTTGTGATGTCCACAAGGATCTCTCGCATAATCCTCATACCGTCGGTATCAAGACCGTTGATCGGCTCATCCAATATGAGCAACGCCGGATCTCCGAGCAATGCCATCGCGATGCCGATACGTTGCTTCATCCCGAGAGAGCAACTTTTGAATTTGATCCTTGCGGCGTTCTCCATTCTTACGATGCGCAAAACTCTTTCTATTTCTGCGTCGGGTTCGGCAAGTCCGAGATTTATGGTCTGCATACGCAGATTTTGATACACACTTGAATTTGGAAAACAACCTGCGTTTTCAATAAGTGCCCCGACCCTTACACGGACCCCGGGATCCGTGTGTTCTTTGCCGAACAGGCGTATCTCGCCGCAGTCGGGAACAAGATGACCGCATATAAGCTTTTCGGTCGTGGATTTTCCGGAACCGTTTTCGCCTATAAAGCCGTATATGGCACCTGCGGGTACGGTCATATCAAGATGATCCACCGCATACATTCCGCGAAAGCTTTTTGACAAGCCCCGTATTTCGATAGCGTTCATTATTGTTTATATACTCCTTTTGATTTCAGCTTTCAGCCGAATTTTCTGTGTTTCAGCACTCTTTGCTTGATGACATAATTATACGTTTTACGTGTTTGTGAGTTTTTTAAGAAATGTTTGTGTTTTGTTAATTCGAAAAAAATTCCTGCAGTTTTTTGATCTCGGCGTGAATTATAAGGTTTTTTGACAAGCAAAAGTTACAAAATAGTGGATTGAATTTTGTACTATTCGTAAAAAAACGAAAAAGCTATTGACTTGATCAAAAAGTTTTGCTATAATAATACCAGCTTATCATCGGTAGGTGTTGTTTGTCTACCGATTTTGCGAAAATATCATAATTTTTAAGGAGGAAATCTCGCAAGAGAGAAAAACGCGATGAAAAAAACATTTGTAAAAGTTATTTCGCTTATTCTCACTCTCGTGTTCTGCCTTTCGGTAGTGGCTTGTGTAAAGCAGCCTGATAATGTCGACGAGCCATCGTCCGATTCTGAGAGCAAGGGCCCCGCGGCAACCACAGATCCTTCCGGTGATAATTCGGAATCCGAGACAGAAGAAGTGACAACGAGTGGTACTGACAATCTTCCCGATCTGAATTACAACGGAAAGACGGTAACTATGCTTTATTGGAGCGACGTTGAAAAGGTAGAGTTCGTTCCCAAGAACAACGCTGAATGGGATATGTCCGATACCGTTCAGAAGGCTCTTTACGCAAGAAATGAGACTGTTCAGTCAAGACTTGGCATTACCCTCGAGTTTGAAGGTACCCCCGGTAACACCAGCAATGTTGACGGATTTGTTTCAAAAGCTAAAGCGGATATCGCAAGCGCAAGCCCGGTATATGATCTGTTTGCAGCATACAGCCGTACAGGCGGTAGCCTTGCATACAACGGATGTCTTGTAAACCTTACCGGTTCCAAGTACATCGATATGAGCAAGTCATATTATCCCGATAAGCTTCATAACAACCTTAAGGTTGGCGATGCACTTTACTTTATATCCGGTGACGCATCCGTAAACTCGCTGTACCTTATGTACACCGTATACTTCAACAAGAACATCGCAGAAGAGACATTTAAGATCGATCCCGATACTCTTTACGATGCAGTAAAGAACAAGACCTGGACGGTCGATAAGCTCATAGAGCTTACACAGAATACATATGCCAACCTCGACGGCGACGATAACGAGGGCAATACCAATGACGTAGACGACCAGTACGGTTTCTGCACGATCTATTACGGTGTTGACGCTTTCTATACCGGCGCAGGCTTTAAGCTCATAGATAGCAACGGTAAGGGAGATAAACTTCTCACCGTTTCTCCCGACTACGCCAGCGAAGCTGTTATCAACTTCACTAAGAAGCTCAGCGCTTGGCTTACATCCGAAGATACAAACGTAAGTATGAGCAGCTCTAACTACAGAACACCTTTCGTAAACGGTAATGCACTCTTCTGCCAGGAGCGTTGCTACCTTGCTGAGAACTATCTGCTCGGTAAGAACGGCGGCGAAGGCGTTGACTTCAAGTACGGCGTACTTCCCACTCCTCTGCTTGACGAAAAGCAGGAAGATTACATCACTTGTGCAGGTAACCCCTTCACACTTTACGGTATTTCCGTAGGTGCAAAGAAGAAGGCTGCAGACACAGTTGATATGCTTAGCGCAGTTATCGAGTGTTGGGCAAGTGAGAGCCATCGTCTTACAACTCCCGCTCTCTTCGAAGTAATCATGCAGCTCAGATATTCACAGGATTCTGTTGACGCTGAGATGTTCGATATATGCAGAAAAACACTTACATCCGACCTCGGAAGAGTATTCTCTGTCGAGCTTGACAAGATGAGTGAGATCTGGTCCAAGGCGGCTTGCAACGGCGCTAACTGGGCAAGAGACGGTAAGGTTAAGACAGGTCTTCTCGAAAGCACTGTTAAGAAGATGTCCAAGAACTTTGCGTCACTTCAGGGCTAAGATCATTGATCTTACAAATTTTGAATTTCTGATATAAAAAATTGGGGCTGTCTCATTTTTGTGGGACGGCTCCTTTTTCTGTGCAACTTTTAAATAAAATACATCAAGGTACTTGAAAAAAAAAAGTAAGTGTGATAAAATAATAACGAATGTAGCGGTTTGACGTATCTGCGCATATTATGATCGTGATATACATATAAAAACGTAAAGGAGAATTATAATATGAGCAATAATACGCCCTGTGTAGAATTCGACCCTTTGGCATACGGATTTGAAGAGGTATCACCGTACACCGTCGGGGATCTGAATCCGTTTAAAAAAGTCGGCAAGGATTGGATGCTTATAACATCAAAGGATGAGAACGGTAAGGTGAATGCTATGACCGCGAGCTGGGGAACGCTCGGGGAGCTTTGGAACCGACCCGTTGCAATTTGCTATGTAAGACCTCAGCGGTATACTTTTGAGCTTACCGAGAGATCGGAAACATTTTCTCTCTGCTTTCTCGGAGAGAAATATAGAGACGCGCTTGTCGTTTGCGGCAGGGAAAGCGGCAGGGATATTGACAAACTCGAAAAGACGGGACTTGACGCCGCGCTGGTCGACGATGCTCCCGTTATCCTACAGTCGGATCTGATATTGGTTTGCAGAAAGCTTTACCACGATTATTTGAAGTGTGAAAATTTCGTTGATAAGTCGGTAGCGGAGAAGAATTATCCGAACAAGGATTTTCACCGCACATATGTCTGTGAGATAGTCAAAGCGTATATTAAAAAGCAGTAAAAATATTGAATATATATCGAAAAAGGAAGGATTTTAAAATGGCACTTTCATACCCAACACCACACATTAACGCAAAGCCCTCGGACATTGCTAAGACAGTACTTATGCCCGGAGACCCTTTGAGATCCAAGTTTATTGCGGAGAATTTTCTTGAGAATCCCGTTCTTTTTAACAACGTAAGAGGAATACAGGGCTATACCGGAACGTATAAGGGTGTACCCGTATCGGTTATGGCGAGCGGAATGGGAATGCCCTCGATAGGTATATACAGCTATGAGCTGTATAATGCTTTCGGAGTTGATAATATCATCCGCATAGGATCAGCCGGAGCACTTCAGGATAATGTAAATGTGCGCGACATTGTGCTTGGAATGGGCGCGTCCACAAATTCCGCGTATGCAAAGCAGTTCGGAGCACAAGGGACGCTTTCTGCAATCGCTAACTATGAGCTTTTGCGTTCTGCCGCCGAGATCGCTGAGGATATGAAACTGAATTTCCACGTAGGGAATCTGCTCTCATCCGATACATTCTATAACGATGATCCACACGCGAACGATGCTTGGCTCAAAATGGGTGTGCTTGCAGTTGAAATGGAAGCGGCGGCACTCTATTTGAACGCCGCAAGAGCGGGCAAGCGCGCACTTGCAATATGCACTATATCCGACCACATAATAAAGCAGGAATATCTTACAGCCGAGGAAAGACAGACGACCTTCACCGAAATGATGGAACTTGCGCTTACGGTTGCTGTAAAGATGCACAATAAATGAGAAAGAGTAAAAAGAGTAGAGATATGAAAAAGATCAAAAGAGTTTTTCTGATAGTGCTTGACAGCGTCGGTATCGGAGGCCCGATGCCGAGCTCTACGGAGATGTTGGCAGCAATACGATGCGCTCAATCTCCGCCTCGGATAAGTTTTTTGTCCCGAATTTAAAAAGACTCGGTCTCGGAAATATCGAGGGGCTTTCCTTCCTCGGCAAGGATACCGCTCCGCTCGCTTCTTACGCAAGAATGTCCGAGCGTTCGAGAGGTAAGGATACCACGATAGGTCATTGGGAAATTGCGGGTATAGTATCGAACAGTCCGCTCCCCACGTATCCGAACGGTTTTCCGAGCGAGGTGCTTGAGCGCTTCTCAAAGGAAACGGGAAGAGGCGTGCTCTGCAATCTTCCCTATTCCGGAACAGATGTTATCAGGGATTTCGGTAAGGAGCATATGGAGACGGGCAAGCTTATCGTTTATACATCTGCGGACAGCGTTTTTCAGATCGCGGCTCACGAGGACATAGTTGATACCGAGACGCTTTACGAATATTGTCGTATCGCAAGAAAAATACTCACGGGCGAACATTCGGTCGGAAGAGTCATCGCGCGTCCGTTCACGGGCGAATATCCGAACTTTAAGAGAACTGCGAACCGCCACGATTTTTCCCTCGAGCCTCCGAGCGTGACGGTGCTCGATGAGCTCAAGGCAAACGGATACGACGTAATTTCGGTCGGAAAGATAAACGATATATTTGCCGGCAGAGGTATTACCGAATACACCTATACACATTCAAATGCCGAAGGGATGGAGATCGCGCAGAGCTATCTTGACAAGGATTTCCACGGACTTTGCTTTGTGAATCTGGTCGATTTTGACTCGGCGTACGGTCACAGAAACGACGTTGAAGGCTATGCCGCGGCACTTTCGAAATTTGACCTCTGGCTTGGCGGATTTTTAAAGCAAATGGGCGAGGATGATGTTCTTATGATAACTGCCGATCACGGATGCGATCCTGCTACCCCGAGCACCGACCATTCGCGTGAATACACTCCGCTTTTGATGTACGGATCAAACATTAAAGACACCGATCTCGGAACTCGCAACGGATTTTCGGATATTTCGGCAACCGTCGCGGATATTTTCGGTATCAATACCGAGACTGCCGGGAACAGCTTTTTGAATGAAGTTATCAAATAAAATAATTTTTTAAACTTGAAAGGATCATAAAAAGATGAAAGCAGTAATGTACGGCGCAGGCAATATAGGCCGCGGCTTTATCGGTCAGCGACTTTATGTTTCCGGTTATCACACGACTTTTATTGATGTAAACGAAAAGGTCGTAAACGAGCTTAACAAAGAGGGCAAATATCCGATATTCGTAACACGCGGAACCGAATATATTCCCGAGTGGGTCGAAAATCTTGATGCGGTGAACGGAAGAGACGAGGAAGCGGTAGTAAAAACCATCGCCGAGACGGATATTCTGGCAACTGCACTTGGCGTAAACATTCTTCCTTTTGTAGCTCCCCTTATAGCAAAGGCTATCGAGGCGAGAATGAACAAGGACGGAAGACCGCTCAATATTCTCATTTGCGAGAATCTTATCGGATCAAACGAATATCTTCACGGGCTTGTAGAGAAGTATATTCCCGAGCACGTAAAGGAATATTTTGACGAAAAGATCGGTTTTGTCTGTGTTTCTGTCGGAAGAACGGTTCCTCCCACGCCTCAGCAATTCCTCGATCAGTATCCTCTTGCAGTATGTGCAGAGCCTTACAGCGAGCTTCCTGTGGATCTTGCGGGCTTCCGACCCGTTTCGGACAACGTAGAGCTTCCTAAGATCGAGGGTCTTGTAGCCTTCACACCCTTCAGTTTCTTTATCGAAAGAAAGCTTCTCATACATAATATGGGTCACGCTCTTATGGCTTACCTTGCGCATCAAAAGGGGTACAACTATATCTTTGAAGCGGCTTGTGACGGCGAGATCAAATATATTCTGACAAGAGCACTTATCGAATCCGCAAGAGGACTTGCTAAGCGTCACGGGGCTCCGCTTGACGATACACTTCAGTTCGTTGAGGATCTTATGGTAAGATTTGAGAACAAGCTGCTTGTTGACTCTCTTGTGCGTGTAGGAAAAGATACCAAGAGAAAGCTCGGTAAGAATGACCGTCTTGTAGGTGCTTTCAACTGCGTAAAGGAGAGCGGCGGAGTACCCGCTCATATCGCGGTAGGTATCGCGGCAGGCTATCTCTTTGACGATCCTGCGGATCCGATCGCTGTCGAGGTCTCGACATACGCAAAGGAAAACGGCATCGAGGCGGCTCTCGCAAAATACAGTGAGATCACGGACGAGTCCGATGTAGCTCTTATTAAGACATTCTACGATCTCTTCCTCGAAAAAGCTCCCTTTGAGAAGTTTGTTGAAACTCTCGCAGATCTCAAAAAGACTCACTGAGTAAGATCTGTATAAACACATAAATATATAAAAAACGCAAGACTTGCTCGATCTTTTGAACAAGTCTTGCGCTTTTATGTTAATAATATAAAAATACTATTGCATTATCAGTAAAAAAGTGATATAATGGCTGTGTATGGTTATGAAAGTAACCGTGTTCGGCGCACGACTTAAGGGGCGGACCGTTTGATTGGTTTGATCTTACAGTTCCCGACCGATGCTTGCCGACACAGAAAGGAAACAATGACTGAGATACTTACTGTAAACGGTCTCAAAAAGACCTTTAAGTTATCCAAGAAGCAGCAGAGGCTTGAGCCCGACGGAGCTAAGCTCAAGGTCGCCGTAGACGGACTTTCTTTTTCCGCATACGAAGGAGAAATATTCGGTCTGCTGGGGCCCAACGGAGCGGGAAAAACGACGACGCTCCGAATGATCTCCACCCTTATCAAGCCGGATGAGGGAGATGCGATCGTCAAAGGGTACAGTGTATGCCGAGAGCCTGAAAAGGTGCGTGCGTCGATAGGATTTTTGACAAGCGAGTTGAAGCTCGAGGACTTCTTTACCCCGAATTATCTTTTTGACTTTTTCTCAGATCTGAGAGGCATCCCTCAAGGCGAGAGAGATGCACAGCGCAAGAAACTTTTTGAACGCTTCGGAGTTGATGAGTTTGCCGAGGTCAAGGTAGCTAATCTGTCTACGGGTATGAAGCAAAAGGCGTCTCTTGCTATATCGCTCGCGCACGACCCCGATATCATAATATTCGATGAGCCGACGAATGGACTTGACGTTATAACATCAAGGCTTATTACAGATTATCTTGTCGACCTTAAGAAAGAGGGAAAGACGCTAATACTTTCGACCCACATATTTTCACTTGTTGAAAAGCTTTGCGACAGAGTAGGTATAGTTATCAACGGCAAGATGGCTGTCTGCGACACGCTTGAAAATGTCTGCGGTGGAATGTCCCTTGAGGATAGATTCTTTGAGATCTATGAAAGAGAGGGAGGCAAGATAGTATGAAAAGTAAAATCTTTACGATAATGCGCAAGGAGTTTGCTCGGTTTTTCGGAGATAAGAGGCTCGTGTTTACCACGCTGATATTGCCCGGACTTCTTATATACGTAATATACAGCTTTATGGGAAGCGGTATGGAATCGGTATTTTCGCCGTCCGACGATGAGCCGATGGAAATATATGCGGTAAATATGCCGAGCACGGTAAGTGCGGCACTCTCTCAAAGCACATCCCAAATAAATATCACGGGTACCGATAAGCTGTCGGACGAGCAGATAAGGCAAAAGATACACGATCTCGATGCGGATATCTACGTCGAGTTTCCCGAAGATTTTGACGAGCGCGTGTCAAATTTTGTTCCCGGCGTGAATGAGCCTTTTAAGATCGGAATATACTACGATAGCACAAATGCCGACTCTTCTGCCGCATACAGCACGCTTTCATACGTCCTCGACGCGATAGAGTCGTCGGTGGCTAACATTTATGACGTGAACTCCGACGGAAAGACCTACGATGTTGCAACCGAGGAGGACACGACGGGAATGATATTTGCGATGCTTATGCCGCTTTTGTTGATAATGTTTATTTTCAGCGGATGTATGTCGGTAGCACCCGAATCCATTGCGGGCGAAAAGGAGCGGGGAACCGTCGCTGCCCTATTGGTCACACCCGTAAAGCGTAGTGAGATCGCGATCGGAAAGATAATTTCTTTGAGTTGCATTGCACTTTTGTGCGGCCTTTCGAGCTTTGTGGGAACTATGGCGTCCTTGCCTAAGCTTATGGGCGGTGATGCTGAAAATATGGGAATTACCGCTAACGTGTACGGCGTTGGCGATTACATAAGCTTGCTTTTCATCGTTTTGTCGACTGTGCTCTTCTTCGTGTCGGTGATATCCATAATCTCTGCGTTTGCCAAGAGTGTAAGGGAAGCCGGAACTCTCGTTACGCCGCTTATGATAGTCGTAATGGTTGCAGGAGTCAGTGCGATGTTTGGCGATGGCGCACAGGCATCATCGGTGATGTACCTTATCCCTATATATAACAGCGTACAGTGTCTTTCGGGTGTGTTCTCGTTTAGCTTGAACTCTGTCAACCTTGTGATCACGGTGGTTGCCAATCTTGTGTATACAGCAGTTGCGGTATATATTCTTAAAAAGATGTTTGATAGCGAGAGCATTATGTTCTCAAGATAAGAAAAGTAAAAACAAATATAAAAATAAATATACAAAGTGAGGATTTTATTATGTCAGAAAAGACTATGAAAGCAGCGGTGCTTCACGCGGTAGGAGATTTGAGATACGAGGATGTTCCGATGCCCGAGGTACACGAGGGCGAGGTGCTTCTCAAGGTAATGGCTTGCGGTGTATGCGGCTCGGATATTCCGCGTGTATTCGAAAAGGGAACCTATCATTTCCCGACCATTCCCGGACACGAGTTTGCGGGTCTTATAGTTGAGGCGGATGACGCAAGTCTTGTAGGCAGAAAAGCGGCTATCTTTCCGCTTCTTCCTTGCCGTAAATGCGCTCCTTGCCAGGTAGGCGAATACGCAAACTGCCACAACTATGATTACTACGGTTCCAGAAGAGACGGCGGCTTTGCAGAATACATAGCAGTTGATAAGAGAAATCTTATCCTTGTTCCCGATTCCATTTCATACGCTTGCGCATCTCTTGTAGAGCCCGGTGCGGTCGCAAGAGCGGCGGTAAGAAGGCTTAAGGTCGAGCTTGGAGATCTTGTCGTTGTTTACGGTGCGGGTCCGATAGGCCTCATCGCGGCACAGTGGGCAAGAGTTTCGGGCGCTGGTTGTGTTAAGATCGTTGATATCAGCGAAGAAAAGATCGAGTTTGCAAAACGTTACGGCTTTGAACTCTACGATCCCGAAAAGGACGGACCTGCTGACTGCGCTATCGAGGGCACGGGAGCTTCCGCTGCACTCAACAATGCAATTATGGCACTGAAATCTCACGGCAGACTTGTGCTTATGGGAAATCCCGCAAGAGATATGACGATCAAACAGTCTGTATACTCGCAGGTGCTTCGTAAAGAGATCGTTATGACGGGTACTTGGAACTCATCCTACAACCAGGTCATCAACGATTGGACGGCAACCGTAAAGGCTATGGAAGATGGAATCGTTGATTATGAATCCCTTATTACACACAGATATGCTCTCAAGGATTGCAATGAGGCACTCGAAATGATGAGAGACAGAAAAGAATTCTACACGAAGGTAACATTCGTTGCGGAAGACTGATCGAATATTGATATATTTTTTTTGGAAAGGATGACTGAGATGGCGGATATTTGCATACTCGGCACGGGCGGTACGTTGCCGAAGCCCGAAAGGCACCTTGCCTCGGTTCTGCTCCGCCATCAAGGTCACAGCGTACTGTTTGATTGCGGCGAGGGTACTCAGATCGCAATAAAAAAGGCAGGCTTAAATTTTAAACCTATTGATGTTATATGTGTCTCTCATTTTCACGCCGATCATATAAGCGGACTTGCGGGACTTTTGCTTACGATGGGAAACGAGGGACGGGAAGCTCCTGTCACGATCATTACTCCGCCGGGCGGTGCGCACGTTATCAAGGCGTTGACCGTTATTGCACCAGACATACCGTTTCAGCTTTTGATAAAGGAATATGACGGAGATCCGTCGTTTTCGGTCAAGATCACCGATGATGCTTTACTGCACGTTGAAGAAGCGGCACATTCCGTTCCGTGTATCTCCTTCTCGGTCAAGATCCGCAGAAACGGCAGATTTGACGTAGAAAAGGCAAAGTCAAACGAAGTTCCTCAGGCGCTTTGGAATGTTCTGCGACGCGATGGTATAGCTCGAGTTGACGGAAGGGTCTATAAGGCATCGGACGTTATGGGAGAGGAACGCAAGGGCTTGAAGCTTACCTATATAACGGACTCAAGACCGAGCGAAAGGCTTTTTAAATTCGCGGAGAACTCGGATATACTTATATGTGAGGGAATGTTTGGTGATCCCGAAAAGCTCGCGAGAGCCGAGCTGACGGGACATATGATGTTCTCTGAGGCGGCAACGCTTGCGCGTGACAGTGCATCGGAGAGACTCATACTTACACATTTCAGCCCCTCATTGCCCGATCCCGAGGAGTATTTAAGCTACGCAACCGAAATATTTCCCAACACCGCAATAGCGGAGGATGGGATGACATTAAAATTTGATTTTGAACCGAGAGAATAATATCAAGTCTAACCGAAAAGGAGAAATCAATAATGGTAATTAAGACCGACGCGATGCGTCATATTGAACACAGAGCGGATCTTTGCATTGTCGGCGGAGGTCTTGCGGGAATGATCGCGGCTATCAGCGCGGCGCGCGAGGGCGTAAAGGTCGTGCTTATGCAGGACAGACCTGTGCTCGGCGGCAACGCATCGAGCGAGATACGTATGTGGGTCAGAGGTGCGGCAGGCTTGCACAACAGAGAGACCGGCGTAATAAGCGAGCTTGAGGAGGAAAATATATACAGAAACCCCAATCTTACTTATTCTGTATGGGACGGCGTTCTTTGGGGCAAGGTCAAGGCTGAGAAGAATATCGAACTCCTTCTTAACTGCTCTTGCGTCGATGCCGACACCGAGGACGGCGAGATCAAATGCGTAAAGGGCTGGCAGCTGACTACATACACATGGCATACGGTGTATGCAAAATATTTTTCCGATTGCTCGGGTGACTCTATTCTGGCTCCCATAGTGGGTGCCAAGTACCGCGTAGGCAGAGAAGGACACTCGGAATATAACGAGACGATAGGTCCTGTTGAAGCGGATCGCAAAACCATGGGTATGTCTTGCCTTATGCAGGCAAGAGAGACCGATCATCCCGTGAAATTTGTCGCTCCTTCCTGGGCATATGTCTATGAGAGCGATGAAGATTTTGATAATACGTTAAAAGAGAAGGCTAAGATCGTTGAGGACGCAGATTTTGAGCCCTGTACCAAGGATGCTAAGGCAAAGGCTAAGATGTGCACACGAAATCACACGCTCGCTACATCGGGTCAGAACTTCTGGTGGATGGAACTCGGCGGAGAGCACGACAGCATACACGACACAGAGATGCTTCGCGATGAACTTCTTAAGATCGCGTTCGGTATATGGGATCATATAAAGAACAGAGGAGATCACGGCGCGGACAATTGGGAGCTTGAATGGATAGGCTTCCTTCCCGGTAAGCGTGAGAGCCGCAGATATGTAGGTGCTCATGTGCTTACGCAAAGTGACATTGAAGGCGGCGGAAAATTTGACGATGTGATCGCGTTCGGCGGCTGGACTATGGATGACCATAACCCCGCAGGCTTCAATTCCAAGCCCGGACAGCCCGCATCCCTCTTGCATCCCGCTCCATCGCCTTACGGCATACCGTACAGAGTTCTTTATACGAACGATGTAAAGAATCTTTTCTTTGCAGGCAGAAATATAAGCGCAACCCACGCGGCGATAAGCTCTACCAGAGTTATGGCAACCTGTTCACTTCTCGGTCAGGCTGTAGGCACTGCGGCTTCGATCTGTATCAACAAGGGAATCACTCCCGAGCAGGTATATGAGAAGGAGATAAAAACGCTTCAGAAGAAGCTTCTTGATGCAGGCTGTTATCTGCCCGAGAGAGCAAGAGAGATACCTGCTTTGACTCTCAATGCCGATGTAAATCTTTCCGATGATCAGAAGGCACTGCTCTTTAACGGACTCGAAAGACCGGACGAGGCTGGTACTGTTAACTATGTAACGCTTCCTCTAAACTCCGAGATAGAGTATGATTTCGGAAAAGAAGAAGAGCTTCACGAGCTTCGCGTAATGTTTGACCGCGACTTCTCGAGAATGTCGATATCAAAGAACAAAAAGATGCGCGTCTTTACCCAGAGATGCAATCTCGGCCTTGACTTCTCTCCCGTAACGGTAGCTTCAACTCTTGTAAAGAGCTTTGAGGTCTGCGTTGACGGCAAGACGGTATATGAGACGGATAATAACTATACCGCTCTTGTAAGGATCCCGCTTGACGGAATAAAGGGAAGACGTGTAACTGTCAGATTTAAGGATACGAACGGAATAGATGAGATACACGTGTTCTCGTGCGATATCTCATAAGGCAAGCATTGACTCCGTCAGGAGAATGTTGAGGCTTGCAGCATTATCAGCGTGATCAACTTAAACGAAAAGAACCTACCGATCAATTCGAACGGTAGGTTCTTTCTGTATAAGTCATCTCATCGGAAACTGCTCCGAAGCTCGGGGACAGCCCTATGAAAGCTAAGATCAGTTTTCTTCTGTTTCTTCAGCGGTCTCGTCTGATTCAGCGTCATCAAAAAGCTCGCAGTTATCGCAATCGCCGTCGCAATCACAATCGCAATCACAGTCGCAAAGGCAATCGTCCTCGTCAAGAATGAGCTTGCAAGCGATGTACTTCTGATAAAGCTTGAAAAGAACGAAAGCAACAGCGCAAACGCCTGCAACAGCGGCTACTGTTATAGCGATGATCTTTCCGTAGTTTGTCTCTTTTTTCTTCTGGAATAAGCTAAACATAATTCTTCCTCCTTGATTTAGATTATAGTTTTCATACTATTAGTATACCACATTTTCGGGAAATTGCAATAGGTTTAAACGAAAATTTTTATTTTGGTATAAAAGACGTAAAAAAATCAATCAAAGTGTAAAAGTATTTGATGCAGATCAAGTTATCTATTGAAAATAAAGAATATTTGTGTTATACTTTAATATGAAGATGTAACTGATATGGAGAGATCAAATGCCTTACTCATACAAAGAAATAGCGGAGATATTGAAAAAAAGCGGAATAGACGATCACGATTTTGAAGCAAGGGAGATACTTATGTTGGCTTGCGGAGTGTCGCATGCCGCTGTTATGGCAGATCCTTGCCGTGTATACGACTCGCCACGGCTTGACGAGCTTGTAAAGAAGCGCGCGGGGAGATATCCTATACAGTATATGAGAGGCGAGGTGGGGTTTCATCGCGGATCATTCAAGGTCACGGAGGATACTTTGATACCTCGAGAGGATACCGAGTTGCTCGTTGAGACCGCCTTGCGCTTTGCGGAGAGAGGATATAAATATCTCGATCTTTGCACGGGAAGTGGATGCGTGGCTATATCGGTATTGATGTCAAGCAAAGGTACGTCTGCTCTGGCAACAGATATAAGCGATAAGGCAATAGCGGTAGCTGCGGAAAACGCACGGTACAATTCAGTATCCGACAGAGTCACGTTTATGACCGCGGATGTGTTCGAGCCCTCAAGGGTTGCCGAATTTGCTCCGTTTGATATGATAATATCCAATCCCCCGTATATTCCGTCTTTGGTGGTTGACGGTCTTGAGCCGGAGCTGCGTGTTGAGCCGAGAATAGCTCTCGACGGTGGGGAGGATGGACTTGATTTTTACCGATTTATAGTGAAGGAATATAAGAGATATCTTTCGGATGGCGGTCGCTTTGCGTTTGAGATAGGCTATGATCAGGGAAAGGCGATCGAGCGGATAGCCGAGGAGAACGGATATGACTGTGAAATATATAAAGATTACGGCGAAAATGACCGCGTCGCGTTGTTGACGCCGAAAGCATTATAAATGATACGGAGGCTGATCAAAATGAAATGTGATCCAAAAATTATTATCGATGCCGCTAAGGAAGCTATGAAAAAGGCGTACGCACCGTATTCGGGCTATAAGGTCGGAGCGGCGCTTCTGACGTCGGAAGGAAAGATCTACACGGGATGCAACATAGAAAATGCGTCATTTACCCCGACTGTGTGTGCGGAGCGTACGGCAATATTTAAAGCGGTCAGCGAGGGCGAAAGAGAGTTTTTAGCGATAGCCGTAGTCGGAGGAAAGGACGGAGTGATCGAGGGCATATTCCCACCGTGCGGAGTTTGCCGTCAGGTTATGACGGAATTCTGCTCGCTTGATGATTTTACGGTCTATCTCGGCACGGCGGGTGATGAATATCAAAGCTACAAGCTCCGTGAGCTCTTGCCCGTCAGCTTTGGAAAAAGCGATGTGGATAAGATATAAATATGCAAGAAAAATGATCGGATAATAAAAACACGCAGACGGTACCGAAAATGTGTCCCTGTCTACTCGACGGCAGTCGCATAAGAGCGGTCGGATCTGCGTGCTTTTTATTATCTTTTATTGTCTGAGAAAGCTGATCTTATTTTGCCGAAAATTCATTTATCCATTTGACCGAAAGCTCAGCCCAGCACTGAACGTGAGGGACTAACTTGTTTTCGACTTGTCCCCAAGTTTCTTTATTTGCAAGCGACAGTCCGTGTACTCCCTCGGGGAATATATGAAGCTCGTAGGGGATCTTGTGCCTACGAGCTTCATATATTCCCCGAGGGAGTACAC
>CAYYND010000017.1:0-26999 GCA_964472845.1 uncultured Lachnospiraceae bacterium
CAAGCAATAACAACCGACGCGGCGATCGCACGATAAAAACTTGTTCTTTTTGCGGTCGTGGCGAAGACCAGGTGAATTTTCTCATACCTTCCCCTGTCGATGGCATATATATATGTGATTTTTGCGTCGAGACATGTCACGGTATTATAGATGAGGTAGCAGAACCTATACACAAAAACTCAGACAGTGGTCTTACAATGACATCTCTGCCGAAACCCGTTGAGATCAAAAGTATTCTCGATCAGTATGTCATAGGTCAAGATGCGGCGAAGGTCGCGCTTTCTGTGGCAGTCTACAATCACTATAAAAGAATACTTTCCAAAGGCGATGCTAATAAAAAATCGAAGCGTTCCAAGAAAGCTGCATCCGAAGCTCAGACCGAAGAGGTCGAGCTTCAGAAAAGCAATGTTCTTTTGATCGGTCCGACCGGCGTCGGAAAGACTTATCTTGCGCAAACACTCGCAAAAACTCTCAAAGTACCGTTTGCTATCGCCGATGCCACAACTTTGACGGAGGCGGGATACGTCGGTGAAGATGTAGAAAATATTCTTCTCAGACTTATACAGGCGGCAGATTTTGATATCGAACGCGCTGAAAAAGGTATAATTTACATTGACGAGATAGATAAGATCTCAAGAAGGAGCGAGAACAGATCGATAACCCGTGATGTTTCCGGAGAAGGCGTACAGCAGGCTTTACTTAAGATACTTGAGGGTACGGTCGCGAATGTTCCTCCACAAGGCGGACGCAAGCACCCTCAGCAGGAATTTATACAAGTAAACACCGAAAATATTTTGTTTATTTGCGGCGGAGCGTTTGATGGTCTTGAGAAAGTGATCGAAAAGCGTAACGGAAATCAGACTGTTGGCTTCGGAAGCGAGACGGTAAGATCGGCAAAAAGAAAAGACGGCGATATCTATCGAGATGTTACGCCGCACGATATTATTAAATTCGGACTCATTCCGGAGCTTGTCGGACGTTTGCCTGTCATAGTTCCCTTGTCAGAACTTGATAACAATGCCCTTACGAGAATAATCAGTGAACCCAAAAATTCCATCGTTAAGCAATACAAGAAGCTTTTTGAGCTTGACGGAGTTAAGCTTACCTTTGCGGACGGTGCGCTTGAAGCGATAGCAGATCTTGCGATCAAGCGTAATACGGGCGCACGCGGACTCAGAGCCATTATGGAGGAGATCATGCAAAATATAATGTATGAGATTCCCTCAAGAGATGATGTCGCAGAGGTCGTTATTACCAAGGAGACGGTCTCGGATCGCTCAAATGTCCAATATATTAAAAAATTGGAAGAACCCGAAGGTGACAACTGAAAAGATAAATATCAAAAGCATCGTAGAAATACGGTGCTTTTTGTTATCCCAAACCTAAAATTTCATATATGTTTGTCAAACATTTACCATAAAGTAAAGCTTAACCGTTGGTTTAGTTCACACATAATTTTCAAGGTGTATTTTTGCCGATATTGCAAAAGATAAGATCGGTGACCGAATATTAAACAACAAACGAAAAGAGGAAAACTTATGATAAAAGACAGATTTTTAGCTGTACTGTGTCTATTTTTGGTCATATGCCTTATTGCAATATTTCCTATTAATGCGGCAGCGGAAAGCGCAAAAAGCTGGTATTGTGTAAGAGCAAAGGATCACAAACAGCCCGTTGCGGATGCGGATATGCGTTTTATTGAGGACTACAACGGATACTATATTGACAAAGTGCACGGTGACGATTGCGAAGACAAGGTAATATACCTAACGTTCGATGCGGGATATGAGAACGGAAATGTCAAAAAAATACTTGATATACTGAATGCAGAGGAAGTCAAGGGAGCATTTTTCATCCTCGGAAATCTTATAGCCCGTAACGGTGATCTTGTAAAACAAATGGCAGATGACGGACATGTAGTTGCAAATCATACAAACAAACACCGAGATATGACTACGTTTGAAAGTCTTGAGGCGTTCAGAGCAGAGCTTGAGGAGCTTGAGCGGCAATATAAAGCACTGACAGGGATGGATATGCCAAAATATTTCCGTCCGCCCGAGGGAAAATTCAGTAAAACTTCGATGCAATACGCAAATGAGCTTGGCTATAAAACAATTTTTTGGAGCTTTGCATATGCAGATTGGGACAACTCAAACCAGATGAGCCCCGCTTCCGCACTTGAAAAGATACTTGCAAACGTCCATAACGGAGCCGTAATACTGCTTCATCCGACCTCCGAGACCAACGCGGCTATAATGCAGGATCTGATAAGAACGCTGAAATCTCAAGGATACAGATTCGGTACGCTTGATGAGCTTTGCGGACAAAATTCATCCTCGGAGCAGTAAAATGAGAAAGCATAATTTTCACTCTCGTATACTGCTTCATCCGACCTCCGAGACCAACGCGGCTATAATGCAGGATCTGATAAGAACGCTGAAATCTCAAGGATACAGATTCGGTACGCTTGATGAGCTTTGCGGACAAAATTCATCCTCGGAGCAGTAAAATGAGAAAGCATAATTTTCACTCTCGTATACTGCTGTTCCTTTTGTGCGTATGCGTTATGCTCCTTAGCACCGGGATGACTTCATACGCCGCCAAGGTCAGCTATTCAAAGGACTTTTCAAACGTATTTCACAATAAGAAGAATTCATCTATGAAGATCGCTTTGACATTTGACGATGGTCCGCATCCGATATACACTCCGCTCATACTTGACATTTTAAACGAATACGGGATCAAAGCTACCTTTTTTATGGTTGGCGAAAATATTAAGCTTTATCCCGATGTTGCTATGCGTGTTTTAAATGAAGGACACGAGATAGGAAATCACACCTATTCTCATCCCCATTTGGTAAATATGAATTACGGAACGTTGCTTGATGAGGTTCTTGAATGTGAGGACGAGATATTCAAGCTGTCGGAATATAAGCCGCGGCTTTTTCGCCCCCCCGGAGGCATACTCGGAGAAAATGTTCTGAAAGCTTCCGAAAAGCTCGAATATAATGTTATACTCTGGAATGTAGATACACGCGATTGGGCAAATACTCCATCGGATGATATTGTGGAAAATGTGATAAAAAACACGGACAGCGGAGATATAATCCTTATGCACGATTATATCAGCTACAACAGCCCGACGCCGGATGCTCTGCAAAAGCTGATAACGAGGCTCATAGACGAAGGATATAAATTTGTAACCGTCAGCGAACTTTTGAAAAGTAAATAAAAAAACAGGTGGTAGAAGATGCTATCACCTGTTTTATGAGTGGAGACGGTTGGACTCGAACCAATGACCCCTTGCATGTCAAGCAAGTGCTCTAACCAGCTGAGCTACGCCTCCGCAACGTATGATATTATATCATATCACCGATCAAAAATCAATACCTTTTTTAAAATAATTCAGATTTTTCAAAATATTTTTGCTTTTCCTTTTATTTTTCTCAGAATAATATTGAAAATCACAGCTATTTGTGGTATCATATAATGGTTATTTTTTAGTGTAAGGTCAAAAATATTATGTATATTTCAAACGATAAAAGAATAAAAAAGATGAACGAGCTTGCATGGGTACTCGGAATTGTACTTTGTGCGCTGGGGGTGGCTTTGTCTACCAAGGCAAACTTTGGGCTCTCTATGATCGCTGCGCCTCCGTATATAGTCCACGTAAAGCTTGCGCAAATACTTCCCTGGTATACGCAAGGGACATCGGAATACATATGGCAAGGATTTTTGTTCCTTGTTATTCTGATAACAGTAAGAAGGTTTAAAGTAAAGTATATCCTTTCTTTCATTACGGCGATACTGTTCGGTCTCACTCTTGACGTATGGCTCTCAGTATTGGGCGGAGGGGCGCCTTATGAACAACTGTGGTTGAGAATAATTATATATATCCTCTCTCAGATTATAAGCACACTTTCCATCGCCTTTTTCTTCCGCACTTCCCTGCCGACCGAGATATACGAGCTTTTCGTTATCGAGATAGCTGAAAAGTTTCGGCTCGATCCAAGCAGAGTAAAGCTTTTTTACGACATCGCTATGCTTGCAATTGGCATTATACTCACATTCTTACTTCACGGCGAACTCATCGGCATCGGCATCGGTACGGTGATAACTACCGTAATAAACGCGCCGCTTATCTCACTGTTTTGCAAACTTCTGGATAAAATCTTTGTGTTTGATGCAAGATTTCAGAAGCTCGTTGACTTTTGTCAAAAATAACGGAATAGATTCTAAAAAATACAATACATATAAATCGGCGGAATGAGTCTTATCCTCATACCGCCCTTTAAAATTTAAAACGACCGAAAGCGGAATCATTTTCCGAGTGATGTGATCACCGCTTATTTATTGCAATATTTATACATTCCATCGGCTATTGCTTTGGCAAAGCTCGATTGCCAATCCGCGCTTACCAACATTACGGCATCGTCAGCATTGGTGACAAATCCGCATTCTATGAGAAACGCAGAGCTTTTTTCCCTGTCGCATATAACTGTATACGCATCATTTTGCGACATAGACTTAACAATGGGGGCGCGGCGAGTGCCGTCTATCATGGAAATCTCGTTAGCTACCGATCTCAGAAGTCCCGACAATATCCCACGGTCGGAACCGTCTTGATAGTATAATCGCGTACCGTTGACAGATGGATCGCTCGGAAAGGAATCGCAATGGATGGAAATAAACACAGCCGGCACGCTGTCAAATGAGTCCGAATATGTAACTCTCTCTTCCGGATCAAAAATCCCGTTTTGATTAACGTCAGTACCGACAGGTATGTCGGATCCGTCATGAGTGAATACTACCGAAAATCCTTTTTTCTTTAATTCCTCAGCAAGTCTTTGAGAGATGCTCATATTTATCTCAGCCTCGGTCACATCCCCGAGAAATTCTCCGGCGGTTCCGGGGTCTCCAAATCCGTGCCCGGGATCTATACAAACAAGACACCCGCTGAGCGCTTTTGCCTTCGATACGGTGTTAAATCGGTCATATCCGATACAAGTTATCATCGATACGACAACAAGCGCAGAAAGGCAAATTATAGCCATTCTGAAGCGTTTGGCTACTCCTTTGTTGCGAGAGAGCTTTTTGCCTTTGACCGTTTGAGATGAGTGTTCGAGCTGTAAATTCTTTTTGGATCTATTGTCAGTTTTGTTCATCTTATAACTTTTATATTGATTGCTTCTTTATACGCTTTTTCATTTTATGAAGATCTTTGAGCATCTTCATAGTATCTCTGACCATTCTCACCTTTGATTCACGGTGATTAATTACCTTTACCGGCATCTCGCAGATCTTTGCTCCAAGCTTTTGAGCCCACAGTATAGCCTCAAAATCAAAAGCAAAGCCATCTACCTCACATTTTGAGAAGATCTTTTTTGCGGCAGTACCCGTAAACGCCTTGCAACCGCACTGAGAATCCGTAAGTCTGAAGCCGCCGGCAAGACAAAGTACCTTGATGTACATTTTAGATGCAAGCTTTCTCAAAAACGTATACCCCTCGTATCCGTCTCTGTTCAGATTTCTTGATCCTATAACCATATCGGCATCGGGATTTTCTATAAATGTTTTGTAAACTCTTCCGATAACATCAGTACCGTACGCAAGATCGGCATCGGTGAACATTACATACTTCCCTTTAGCTTCGAGAAAAGCGGTCCGCACAGCGCATCCCTTTCCGCGATTATTCTTATAGCCTGTAACGACAACTCCCGAAAGATCAAGCCCTCGTACGATATCGTCGCATCCGTCGATACTTCCGTCGTTTGAAAACAGTATTTCGAATCTTCCCTCTCCGAAACGCTCGGTCATATACTTATGGAGCGTCAAGGCGGTATCCTCTATAATGGAACTTTCGTTGTACATTGGTATTACAACCGAGATGACGATGCTATTTTCTGTCTTGTTCATTTTAAATGCCTTTCCGAATTTTTTTATAAACGTAAAATTCAACCTCTACACGCGTTCTGAGATGATCTATTCCGTTTAGCTTTGCCTTATCATCGACCGATGTTCTCCAATAGTACGGCGTCATCGAAAACAAGGAATTGATCATTTCGTTCCCCTCGATCTCAGCTTCGAACGAGAGTATCTGCTTATCTATCTGACAAAACATCGACTTCGGCGGCAGATCGTTTCTTTTTCCGTTTATGTAAACATCATTATATATGATACTTTTCAACTCGTATAAGTGATTTTCTCCCGCGCCGCAAAGTATAAGTATTCCGTTATCACGGAGAAGTCTAAAAAACTCTTCCGAGGCGCAAGGAGCGAATACATTTGTAACAATGTCGGCACACGAATCTTTTACCGGAAGTTCAAAAATATTTGCGACTGAATATGAGGTGTTTGAAATTTCGTTGCGTTTTGCCGCTTTCGCCGCGTGATCGACCGCAAATTTGGAAAGATCAAAGCCGAGCACACCATCTTTATGACATTTTGCAATGATATTCGTATAGTATCCTTCTCCGCATCCCGCGTCTATGACAACTCCATCCTCGGAATAGTTGTTGACTATTTCAGAAAGCCTCCGAGCTATCGGAAGATAGTAATCGTTTTCCAAAAACACCGTTCTTGCGCGCACCGCACTCTTTGAATCTCCGCCTCCGCTGTATCTCGTCGCAAGATTAAGATAACCGCTAGAAGAAAAATCAAAGCAATGCCTTTTCTCACCGCAGCAAAACGCCGATCTGTCATCGCAGGACATATTGGCACCGCATACGGGGCACTTGTACACATTTGATATGATCTTATTTTGCATATTTTTATAATTACCGTCTGTCAAAAGATTACTTTTGGATTTTCACAAGAACTCCGTGTATTGCCATTCTTCCGCTCGTTCCGGTAATTCCGTGGCAAGTCGAAAGCGTGATTATTCTGTCAGAACCGTAGAAAGACATCTGTTTATTCCACATAGAATTTCTCTGTGCGTCATATAGAAAATCCGTATATTCGGAGCTGTCGACAAAATCCGTTTTGCAATAACCGTCGGTTGCATCCGCGGTATAGACCGAAAATGGCTCGTAAACATATATCGCTTCGGTCGTAAAGAAGTAGATATATGTATTCATAAAGACGCTTTTATTGGTAAAATGCTTAAGGTTATGGAACATCTGCTCCCTGAACATATTGTGACCGTAAACCACAAGATTTTTATTGTTACCGATATTGGGATCCGTTGATTTGTCAACAAATATCGTTCCCTCACGCAATATTCCGCCGTAAATGTCGTGATCAAGATAATATTCATTATCATCAGGAAGAACGACAGGTAGGCTGATAAGCTTTTCTTCCTTTCCTACAGTCATAGGTATGTAAATGATACCAACAACGTCAGGATTGATCTTTTGAAGACCTAAGATATAGCTCTTCATAGCAGTAAACAACTGACTCTGTGTAGGTATTTGAGGCTCATCGCCGCCCGAGGTGTCTGTCACATCCATCGAGATCTCATCTGAAGTTTCTTCGGAAGTTTCCTTGTTATCTGTCTCCGTGTCTGAATCAACAGGTTCTTCTTTATCGGTATTTGGCTCCGTTACGCTGTCCGACACATCGGAAGGCTCGAAGCTTTCGTCCGTCTGATCGGATGACACATCTTCGTTGGTATCTGTCGGCTCTGTCGGAGGCTCATCTCCTCTCGTCCAAATGACCACATCGGAGCTATTGCCTGTATCTTTTACTATGCTGTCTATTTCACTTCCGATGCTGTTGTAGATATCGTCTGCCTTTCTGTCGCTTATGATAGACGATATGATCTTGTATCCGGAGAAAACGCAAACGCCGAGGCATACGATTATCAGTATCACTCTTACCGCAGTAAGGATACCGTTCTTTTGTGTGCGCTTTTTTTCGGTACCTGAATTACACATATTTCCGTTGTTATCCATGGATCTTCTCCTTAAACTCAATAGTTTCCGCTCGCTCTTCAGCGATCGACATTTTCAATTTTTAATTCGAACCAGAACGCCGAACCAACGCCGGGAGTACTGTAAACTCCGTAAGTCGCATCGTGTTGCTCGAGTATCTCCTTTACGATCGAGAGCCCCAGCCCCGTTCCCACCGTAGCGATCTTGTGAACCCTGTCTATCTTGTAATACCTGTCCCATACGTACTGAATATCTTCAGCAGAGATGCCGACTCCGTTGTCGGATACCGTGATCCTGACCTTAGAGTCTGAAACAGTCTGAGCCACTTTTACTTTTTTATCCTCGCCGCAATAATTCACGGCATTGTTTATTAGGTTATAGATCACTTGAAGTATCATAGTTCGGTCTGCAAAAACGGTGATATTTTCCTCATATGAAAATGTTATCTGATATCCGTCGTGCTTTATGAGCTTCTCATATCTTTGAAGTACTGCATTTACAGTCTCCGTTATGTCAAAATACTCAAACGACGGAGCTCTTGAGCCCGATCTTATTTTTGAAATATCGAGAATATCCTTTACAAGCTCAGACATTCGCGTTGCCTCATCGATTATGACCTGCATATTCTCGGGGGTATTTTCGCCGGGAATATCACGCATAACCTCACTGTAACCGCATATCATGGTAAGCGGAGTCCGAAGGTCGTGCGATATATTGGCGATAAGCTCTTTTTGAAGTCTGTCGTTTTTTGAAAGCTCGATCGCGGTATGATTAAGTGTAGCCGCAAGCTCGCGTATTTCTCGACATCCCTTTTCCGGGAAGACCGCGTCATATTCTCCGCAAGAAAGCTTTTTGGCGGCTGTATTCATATCCGAGACCGGCTTTGCAATAATGCCCGAGATCACAAGCGCCAAAACGAGCGCTCCGACAGTCATAAGGATCATTATCCATATAAACTGTACGTTAAGCGTGCTGACTATCGAATTTACGGGAACAAGATTGGCATTTATAAACATTGCGTATCTGAAACCGTCGGATGCGTTAAATACCTTAACGTAGATTTCGCTCGACACTTTTTCGTCGGTGTGGGTAATATTGTTCAGCTTATCATTTTTTGAGCTTTCATACTCATCACGGTTTACCTTGTCGCCATCGTTTGAAGTGCTCGGTCTTTTATCGTCGCCTCCGGCATCATAGGATCTGTTGCCGTCGGTGATGTTGATATCATCTTTATCATTAACCGACGAAGTTTTTTTGAACGGACTGAAATCAAGCGTTTCAACAAAAATCCCATTATTCTCAATTGCTTGATGAACCATCAAAGAAAGCTCTCCGTGCCCCATAAAATGGATAAAACAGCCTCCGGAGCCTTCGACCGATGCTATTTCGGAGGCTTTATTATCGTTAATTTTAAAAAGTCTTATACATACACCGTAATCCGAGGCACATTGAAGAGCCGTGTCCGAAATGTTTTCGGGATCGCTCGTAAGGGATGCCGAGATCGTATCTGCCGCCTTCAATATATCCTTGTGTCTTGCGTCACGGTAGAAATTATCAAGCATTCCAACCTGAAAAAACCATACCACGAGCAAGGCAAATACAACGAAAATGACAAGAAAAGCGAACAGCTTCCATTTAAGCTTCATTCCGCCGATCTTCTCTCTTATCGAAATTTTTTCTTTTTTCTTATTGTTTGCAAACGCATACATATGTTTATGCGACATACCCATTTATTCCGCTCCCGTTTAACAGTACAGTCCTGCTTTTCAGTTTTCTTCGAATCGGTATCCTACTCCTCTGAGAGTTACGATATATTTTGCATACTTACCGAGGCTTTTTCTCAACAGCTTTATATGCGTGTCAAGCGTACGCGCATCTCCGTAAAAATCATATCCCCAGACCTCGCTGAGTAGCTTTTCTCTTGAAAGAGCGATGTTTCTGTTGTTCAGCATATAGAAAAAAAGGTCATACTCTTTCGGAGACATCTCTATCCTCGAGCCGTCTATGTACACTATTCTCGCCGTAATATCAGCCTTAAGACCACCGTTGTCGATCTCAATGATCTCGTTTTTCTTTTTGACCTGTGCGTTCAAGCCCATACCGAGCCTTGATCTTTTCATAATTGCATCTACTCTGAGCATAAGCTCGCGGGGAGAAAACGGCTTAACTACGTAATCGTCTATTCCAAGCTCGAAGCCATTGATCTTGTCATATTCTTCGCCGCGCGCGGAAAGCATAATTATCGGCGTATTTGATATCTTTCTTATCTCCTTGCAAGCCGAAAATCCATCGAGCTCGGGCATCATAATATCCATAATTATGATATCGTATGTATTGTTGCGGCAAAGGTAGACCGCCTCCATACCGTCTCCCGCCTCGGTGATCGTATGACCCTCAAATTCGGCATATTTTTTTATGAGAAATCTTATTCTTGCTTCATCATCAACGACAAGTATATTGTACATTTTGTTTTTTCCTCTCCTTCTCTCCAAGTGACGCATCGTATTGATTATATTATACAACATTATTCGGAAAATTTCAAGTAAATAGTAATTAATTATTTGATCCAAATAAGCCGCACGAAGTCCTGCGCAAAATCAGCGGAGGATCGGGGTGCGGCTGTTTTATTTTTATCAGATATCCGGCTTAAATTCTATCGAATAATCGGTAGGTACATACTCAACAAGTGTGATCTCGACCTCTATGAAGGATTTGTTTCTGTATATTATCACATTGACCTTATCTCCCACGCTTTTACCAATAAGAGCCGACTTGATATTCGATATGGTTGATATCTCGGTATCCCCCACCTTATATATCTGGTCGTTCACTCTGATATCGGAATTGTTGCCCGGATCTGTTACCACAACGTACGTTTCCGCTACCATTCCGAAATAGGTCTTAGTTCTTTCGCTTGCGGTAATGCCGAGATCGGGTCTTCCCTTTACATAACCGTATTCGATAAGCTCCGCCATAACCGATTTTGCGGTGTTGCTTGGTATAGCAAACGCAAGTCCCTCAATATCATAGTCGGAATACTTCGCATTTACTATTCCCACAAGCTCGCCAGCCATATTGAACAAGCCGCCTCCCGAATTCCCCGGATTGACCGCAACATTGGTCTGCAAGAGCTTCATCGGTATTCCGCCTATGACAACATTGCGTTCGAGAGCAGATATTATTCCGTCAGTAAGGCTGCCTCCCAACTCACCGAGCGGGTTACCGATGGCTATGACATCCTCTCCTACGACAAGACTGTCACTGTTTCCGAATACCGCGCATTTGAGTTCCTTGTCGGCGGTTATCATTATCACAGCTATATCCGACTCCGAGTCGGTGCTTACTATCTTGGCATTGTATTCGGTACCGTCGGTAAGTCTGACAATCACTTTTGAAGCACCGCTGACGACGTGATCGTTCGTTATGATATAGTAATCCTTTGTATTCTCTGTAACTCCTACAATTACGCCGCTTCCCGCGCCGCTCGTAACATACTGTCCTATCATAGATCCGCTTACGACGGTCTCGGTCTTTATCTCAACGACGGATTCGCTGACAAGAGCATACACATCTTTTTTTGCCAATGCACGGTCGCTTGCGGAATCTTCGATATTCTCAAGCTTTGAGATATCCACCTTCGACTGATTAAAATTTACAGTAGGGCGCGTACCCGTGTAATTGCCTGAGCCCTTGCCATCGCCCTGCTCGTATTTTTTTTGCACAAGAGTCGCCCCGATAAAAGCTGAAACGAAGTTCAGCAATATTGCAAAAGCAAGTGCAGAAGCTACAAGTACGATTCTCTTTGTCTTGATCGCCTTTGTGCCGCTTGCACTGTGTCCCCTGCTATCGTTTTTATTCTCGTTATTCTCGTTCGTCTCGGATCTTGATGAAGAATAGCTGATACCGTACGCATATTCTATCTCCTTCTCCGAAGAACTGTCGGATACATCATCCGCGCTCATTTCAAAGTTATTATCGTTTTCACTTTTATTTTCGTCTTTCGAATTATCTGTATTACTTCCGTTTTGTGATCCGGACACGATGTCATTACGATCTTCTTCAATATCAAACATATTTGATAGCTTCCTTTCCGATATGACCAAAGCCCATAATCTTAATATGCAGACCATACTCCACATTTTACAATGTATATTATATTCATACAATGTGACAGCAATATGATGAATTGATAAAAAGTCACTGAATAAACCTTTGATCCGTAAATATACTTGACTTTATCGCGTTTTTATCTTATAATATAATAAAAAATTACGTCATACAAAACACAGTTTGATTGAAAGGCGGCAAAATTATGCTTAACACAATAAAAGATCTGCTTAAAAATGAGGGTATAGAGCTTTTCGCTCCGTTGCCGCTGAAAGAATGCGTTATATCAAAAAAATATCTGCTCGAAAAATGCGGTATCATCAGCGGAACCGTGGTTATGATAGCTATCCCGTATCTTTCACGCGGATACGATAAAAAGAATATATCGAGCTATGCGGTGCCAAAAGATTATCATATGTTTTTTTCCGAATTGAGAGAAAGGATGTGCATCAAGCTCTCGTCCCTTTACCCCGAAAATAAATTTGAGATGTTTTCCGATCATTCGCCGATCGATGAGCGGCACGCGGCAGCAATAGCAGGTCTTGGCGTTATAGGAAAAAATCAGATGCTTATAACCGAGCGGTATTCATCCTACGTCTTTATGGGAGAATTGATCACCGATGCCGAGCTTGAGTGCACAAGCGTAAAGGAAACGCCGGATCACTGTATAGGTTGCGGCAAATGTATCGAGGCTTGTCCTATGACCCAAAAAGGAATTGCCTGCCTTTCCGCGATAACGCAGAAAAAAGGCGAGCTTGACGACACAGAAAAGGACGCAATACTCACATACGGAAGCGCCTGGGGGTGCGATATCTGTCAAGAGGTATGTCCCTATACTCAAAAAGCGCTGAAGAACGGTACCATATATACAGATATCCCTTATTTTAACGAAGATCTTACTCCTATTCTCACCGAGTCGTTTGTTGAAAATATGTCGGATGATGAATTTTCGACGCGTGCATACTCGTGGAGAAAAAAGGAAACCGTGATAAGGAATTTAAAGCTACTCGGCTACAAATGATATAATAGATCCTCAAAAAAGGAGCAATTTATGAAAAAACATCAAAGATCGGATCCCGATGCAGCCGAATACCGTGCTCTGAAGCGTGAAAATCGTGCCTTGCGCAAACAGGTAAAAAGTCTGCAGTCAAAGCTTGACAGTTCGGAACGTGCTCAAAAGGATATCAGATCTCTTTTAAAATTTAACGATAAGCGCAGTTACTACGATAACATTACCGAGCGAAAGAACACCGAGATGCTCACACGATCGGATAATTATCTCAGTTATTTATACAAGACCGTCAAGCTTTCGTCGCTTTACGGAATCTTTGACCGACTTATAACATATTTCAGAAGGATAAGACTAATAGGTACCGTCGTGAACGTGATGACCTTCATCCTGACACTTCTGCGAACAGGTACCATGATCATCGTTTACGGTGTGCTCATACTATTATTTATCCCGATCACCCTCCTGCTCAGCGCCCTTGTGCCGACGGTCTCGCTCATTCTTTCCCCCAAGAGCAACAAGTCGATGAGAGAGCTTCTTTCCGGCAAAGAGGTCTATATTTTCAATCCTTCAAGGAGCTCGGGATTCGAGCAATCTGCATTTTTCTCGGCTAACACGAAGTCCCTGGCAAGTCTTGAAAATTCCGCGGTTCTTATAGTTTCGCCGTACTTTTTCAAGAGTATCCCAAATTCCGCGCGCGAAAGCATAAATTTTGCAATCAGCAAAGATGATACGAATATTTATTTTGTAAGACGGTATTACTACTTCATTTTGTTTAAAAAAGTACTCAAAAAGCATTGCAAAGAGCTCATTTATATATACTGATAATTTATTTTTTAAATCGGAAGGTTAAATAATGTTTGAATTGGTTTACGGACCGTCGGGAAGCGGAAAAAGCCAAATGCTGACGGAAAGGATAAAAAAAGACGTCCAAAACGGCAAAAAAAAGGTATATCTTATAGTACCGGAACAGCTCGTCCTTTCTGCGGAAAGAAGAATGCTGTCCGTTTTACCTGCTTCTGCGCAGTTAAATTTCAATGTTCTGAGTTTTTCAAGACTTGCAAACCTTGTATTCAGAAAATACGGTGGGCTTTCGTACAATTATGTAACGCCCGGTATAAAAACTCTTGTTACCTGGCTTGCTGTAAAAGAAGCCGCACCCGCACTTAAAGAATTCGGATATAATTCTGCCGCGGACGAGACGCTTCCCGTGATGATTCAAGCAGCTATAAGTGAATTTAAAGCATATTCGGTAACGCCGGATGCGTTGAGTGCCGCATCTGTCGCCATTGACAGCACCTCGTCCTCGCGAAAAAAGCTTGAGGATCTTGCGCTTATATATGCGCTTTATGAAGAAATGATCAAAGAAAAATTCGACGATGCTTCGGATGATCTGACCAAACTTGAGGCGATCCTCCGAGAGAATGATTATTTCAGTGGGGCGAATGTATATTTTGACGCATTTATAGGCTTTACGGCTCAGGAATTCAGCATAATAGAGCGCATACTCAGTCAAGCAGACAATATTATGCTTGCGCTTTGTCTTGATAAGCCTCACACTTTACAGCCGCAGTTTGCCACCTCAAACGACACCGCGCTAAAGCTTCGCAGAATGAGCGCGGATATCTGCGGATCCGACAATATCAGAGAGTACAGATTGACGGAGATCCATCGCACAAAATCCGAGGAACTACTGACAATAAACGAAGATCTGTGGAGATATGAGCTGTCGGAAAACGACCTCGCGCCGACAGATATGTCCGACAGCGGAGCGGTAGAGATGTATGTATGCTCGGATCAGTATGCTGAAGCCGAAATGATCGCAAACTACATACAAAGAGCCGTAGAAAGCGGTTACAGGTACAGAGATATAGCGGTCATATTCAGAAGTGCTTCCGAACGTATAGGTATTCTTGACACCGTGCTCGAAAAAAACGGAATTCCCTTCTTTATGTCACAAAAAACGGATGTAATATCAAAGCCCATCGTCAAGCTCATTATGTCCGCTTTGAGAATACATATTTTCAACTACGATATTCACGACGTTATGTCTTTCTTCAAAACGGGGCTTATCGGATTTTCGGCTATAGAGACCGATATTTTTGAAGACTACTGCACGACGTGGAATATAAGAGGCAAAAGGTTCGCACACGAATGGACGGCAAATCCGGACGGATATAAGCGTGAATTCAGCGAGCGTTCCGAAAACATACTGAAAACTGCCGAGCAGACCCGTAAGCTGTTTATGGAACTTATCGGTCCTTTCTGCGAGGCTCTTGCGGTCTCAAAGACGGTATCGGATATTTGCGGTGCGGTATGTAAGCTGCTTGAAAGACTGCAAGTTACGGACAAGCTTACCGCTCTTTCTCAAAAGGAAGCATCGCTCGGATTTATAAAAGAGGCTGACGAGACCCTTCAACTCTATAATATAATCATCCGTTCCCTATCCGATATTGCAAGCCTGATCGGAGACAAGGAGATGACCGTCTCTGAGTTTCTTACCGTATTTAAACTTGTTATGTCGGATACCGAGATCGGTACCATCCCCACCTCCTCGGATGCAGTCACGGTGGGATCCGCCGATCTTCTGAGACTTCACGATATAAAATGCGTATTTGTGGGAGGTCTGTGCGAGGGTGAATTTCCCGCAAACGTATCGGAATCTCCTATACTTTCGGACTCGGATAAAGCCTTGCTTGCAGAAAACGGGATCGAGCTTTCGGCGAACAAAAGCACCGAGATATCGGATGAGCTTTTTTACGCCTACAATGCGCTGACCGTAGCATCGGAAAAGCTTATTCTTTCTGCACCCGAAACCAATTCGGGCTCTGCTCCGAATCATCTTTCTTCCGTTTTTGAACGTGTTCGCTTCTTGCTTCCGAACGTCAAGGTCTATAACTACGGAAAGCTTCCCGCAGATAAAAAATATTATTCGGCAAGATCTGCGCTTGAAAGCCTTACACATCAAGACGGTCATATATACCGTTCTTCCATAGAAAAAGCGCTCGGTGATATTGACGGATATTCCGAGATGATATCTTTGCTCGGAAAGAAGATAACCGACGATGAGATCACGCTGTCAAGGGATACTACAGATATGATCTTCGGAAAGAAGCTAAGGCTCAGTCAGTCAAAGATCGAAAAATACATCAGCTGCAAGCTTTCTTACTATTGCGATCACGTATTAAAGTTACGCTCGCACAGGACCGTCGGCTTTAAGATGAATGATATGGGACTTTTTATACATTACGTCCTTGAACATTCTATGAGATATCTGCTTGACAAAGACGGATTTTGCGGTATAAATGACCTCGATGACGACGAGATCGACGGTATAGTCGAGATAACGGTAAACAAATTCGTCGCAGAAAACTATCCCGATGAGATAAAAAGCTCGGGCAGAATGATGCACTTGATCGAAAAGATGCAAAGGCTCGCAAAGCTTCTCATACACGGATTAGTCAGCGAATTCAGAGACAGCGATTTTATTCCCGCTTTCTTCGAGCTTAAGATAGGAGATAAGGACTTTGGTGCCGCTCCGCTTGAAATACCGCTCGAAAACGGCAAAAAAGTTTTACTTAACGGTGTGGTCGACCGTGTAGACCTTTATTTATCCGACGGAAAGATTTACATAAGGGTGGTCGATTACAAAACTGGTGCTAAAACATTTGCGTTTTCGGACATTGAAAAAGGACGAAATCTCCAGACCCTTCTGTATCTGTTTGCGCTCTGCAAAAGCTCGGATCTTTCGTGGCTCGGCAGATTCGGCACAGAGAACGTCTCCGAAGACGACGAGTTTTGCCTTCTTCCTGCCGGGGCTGTATATATGTCCTCAAAGATAGGCACGCTTCATCCCGAAAATATTCTCGAAGAGAGCGAGGTTTTGAGGCTTGCCTCGGAAAGCCTTGTAAGGAAAGGTGTGTCAACATCAAAGAGCGATATTTTAAGGGCGATAAGCCATACTCTTTCGAAGAACATCATACCCGGTGGTGCCAAGAGCGGCAACAAATATCTTCTGTCTGACGATGATTTTAAGGCACTGTATAACGATATAGAGCAGGTCATAAAAGGTATTTCCATGGATATGTTGACGGGAGATTGCTCCGCAAGAGCCTATGTTTCGGGGAATACGGAATATCCCGACGAAGAAAATACTTGTGCATATTGCGACATGAGATCGATATGCAGAATAACATCAAAGAACTGAGAGGAGGCACGCGCTATGGAAAGAAAATGGACGCCGTCACAGTCAGCGGCAATTGAAACACACGGAAAGACCTTGCTCGTATCTGCCTCAGCAGGCTCGGGAAAAACCGCCGCTTTGACCGAAAGGATAATAAGATCACTCGTACGCTCGGCAGATTCATCGTGTGATTATGAATATAAGACCGATATTTCAAGAATGCTCATAGTCACATTCACAAAGGCGGCAGCATCCGAGCTTCGGGAAAGGATATCCGCAGCGCTCTCAAATGCGCTTGCCGCTCATCCTGACAGCGAGTACCTTCGACGTCAGATCATACAGCTCCCGAGCGCGCATATATCAACTATAGATTCATTCTATATGAACACGGTAAGATCGCATTTTTCTTCCCTTGGAATACCGTCTGCGTTTCGTATAGGAGATTCCGCAGAGCTTACCGTTATATATCACGATATCATGGACGAGATCATAGAGCACTTTTTCAATATGACAGATAAAGAAGGACTTGATTTTGCCAAATTCGCGGATAATTTCACGAACGCCCGTACCGACGCCTCTCTTAAGGAAAAGCTGCTCAAGGTATATTCCCAATTGACTCAGTACCCGGAGGGGATCAAGCTTCTGAAGATATTTGCCGATGAATACAGAAATGCTGACGGAGATTTCTTTGATTGCCGATGCGGCAAAGCGGTAAAACGATACATTGAAGGATTATTGACGGATTACATAGATATATGCGACCGTGCAGTCATCGAGCTGTCTTGGGACGAGACGCTCGCCAAAGCCTACGCCCCTGCTTTCGCAGCTGATGCGGAATTTTATCGCAACTGGTTACTAGCTCTCCAAAACGGAGGATATGCCGCCGCTTGCGGCGTGGCGCGAGAATTTAAATTCAAGAGCCTCGTAGGCTCAAAAAAAGTCACGAACAAACAATTGAAAGAAAAATATTCGACTCTCCGAAATTCTATGAAGAGCAGGATCAACTCGGCGCGCGAGATGCTCAAGGCATTTCCCGAAGAGATACCGTATTATCTTAACGCGACCGCCGACATATGCGATATTCTGTATGAAGTGCTGTCTCAATATGAGCAAAAAGTATTAAGCGAAAAAATATCGAGAGGAATATTTGATTTTTCCGATATAACAAGGTTCACATTTGATCTGCTCATAGATAAAGACGGATCACCGACAGATGTGGCACGTTCAATATCAGAGCAGTACGATGAGATATTTATAGATGAATATCAAGATACAAATGCCGTTCAGGACGCTATTTTTAACGCGATCGCAAGGAACAACCGATTTATGGTAGGTGATATAAAGCAAAGCATTTACTCGTTCAGAGGCGCGCGTCCCGATATATTTGCTGAATACCGAAAGCGATTCCCTGTCCTGTCTGAATGCAAGGACGACAGCGCATCGATTTTTATGTCGGAAAACTTCCGATGCGATGAGAATATTGTAAGATTTGTAAACACGGTATCGTCATATACCTTCGGACTTTGCAGTGAAAGTATCGGCTTTACTAAGGAAGACGATCTTATCTTTTCAAAGCTTCCGCCGTACGATAATTACACTTCACCGCGCGTCAAGCTCGTGCTTGCCGATCCCGGAGAGGATATTTCCGATCAAGAAGACAGCACCGACGGCTATATTGCCGACGAGGAAGCCTCGGAATGTGCCGACGATCAGGCTGTACTTAACAAAGAGTATGACTATATAGCGAAAGAGATCTCACATCTTATAAAAGTTCAAACGAAAGCCGACGGTCAACCGATAAGACCGTGCGACATTGCCATACTTGTAAGAACACAGGCTCAGATCAATTCCGTCACAGAAGTGCTCAAAGCGCGCTCAATTTCGGCGGTAAGCCCGACAAACGAGGACCTTTTCAGAACCCCCGAAGTGCTTCTGATGACTGCCCTGCTCAAGGTCATAGACAATCCCACGGACGACGTAGCGCTTGCAGGGCTTTTGAGGTCCCCCGTCTTTGACTTTTCCATTGACGAGCTGATCGGTATAAGAAAGACGGGAGGCGCGGCGTTGTCGCTTTACGAGGATCTCGTAAAGCTTTCCGAACTTGAGGATCACAATTCCGACACGGTCCTAAAATGCAGAACATTCATCGAATGGCTTGACAAATACCGTCTTATAGCGGAATCTATGCCCATTGACAGACTTTTAAGGGTAATATACCGAGATCCGAGATGCGTCTTTGCGGGAAGCTCCGATTCTCTTACAAGGTTTTACGATTACGCAAGAAAATATGAATCGGGATCATTCAGAGGACTGTATAATTTTCTACGATATATCGACAGTATAAAAGATCAAACCGCCTCAAGTTCGGGAGAATTCGTTCTCGACGAAAATTCCGTAACTGTTATGACGATACACAAATCGAAGGGACTTGAATTCCCCGTTTGCTTTATCGCCGGGGTGTCGCACAAATTCAATTTTGGAGATCTTAACAGTGATCTCGTTTTTGACAGATCGACAGGTATCGCTATGAATATAGCGGACGATACGGGGTTTGCTCTTTATAAGACGCCGCTTAGATTCGGGATAAACGTAAACAAACGCTCAGCTCTTATGGAAGAGGAAATGCGTGTGCTCTACGTGGCTATGACACGTGCACGTGAAAGACTTTACGTCACGGCAAGCGTTCCGCATCTTCAAAAAACGCTTGATCACTATGATAGTACCAACGATATTCACGATCTTGATGGTGAATTCAATGTTACGAGCTATTTACCCTGGATCCTTCGCGCGATATCCCGTCATCTTGCAGATCACGAAACGGATCTTTCTTCTCTTGCCAACGGCACATCTCCGTACGCATCCGATCCCGAAGCAATGCTTGAGATCGTTATACCGCAGGATGAAGCCGATACGGTCTCAGATACGCTCGGAGGATCGAAAAAGTCCGTCGCGGAGTGCTTGACTGTGACAGATAAAGATGTCGGAGATGCCCTGTACGAAGTATTTAAGAAAAGATTTTCTTTTGAATATCCGCACTCTCATATAGTTGACATTCCCGCTAAAATGTCGGTGTCAAAGCTCTCGCCCGAGATACTTGACGGACTCGATTCATTTGATTCCCCTATCGGATTCGGAAAAAGGAAAGAGATCATTCTCGAGACAAATCTTTTCGACTCGATAGATCCCCGATCCGTCAAGAAAGAACCGACTCCCGCAGAAAAAGGAACAGCGACGCATCTCGTATTTCAATTCTGTGATTTTGAATATCTGAAAAGCCACGGCTCGAGCGCAGAGTTTGGACGATTGCTTGAAAAAAGATATATTCCTTCATCGACGCTTGACATCATAAGAAAGAACGAGATCGAGATATTTGCGCACAGCGAGCTTTTTGAAAGAATATGCAACGCAAAATGCGTATATCGAGAGCAAAGGTTCAATCTAAACTTTAACGCCTCGGATTTCACATCCAATGAAGAGCTTAGGTATATCCTCGACAAAAGCCGCGAGACCCTGCTCGTTCAAGGCGTTATAGACATCTTCTTTGAGGATGCCGACGGACGACTCGTTCTTTGCGACTACAAAACAGACCGTATCACCGAGAAGATGCTCAGATCTCCGACCTCCTACGAAGAGATATGCGAGCTTATGACTCAGCGTCACGGCGAACAACTTTCATATTACAGAAAAGCCGTAAAAGAGCTATTCGGTCGTTATCCCGATGAGATGATCATATACCTTACGCAAAACGGAAGGTCATATCATATCAATATCTGACCGAACTGTAAACACAAAGAATAATACAAAAAATATCCGAGAACATCCATAAAAAGGATAAGCTCGGATATTTTTTATATATTTTTTCTGTCGAAGATCATATCATTGATCGTCCTCGGCATCAAACTGGCTTTGATAAAGAGAATAATAAGCTCCGCCTTTTGCCATAAGCTCCCCGTGATCTCCGCTTTCTATAACATCGCCGTCTTTCATTACAAGTATAAGGTCTGCGTTTTTTATAGTGGAAAGTCTGTGAGCGATAACGAAGCTGGTCCTGCCTCGCGTCAGCTCATCCATAGCTTTCTGAATGATGACCTCGGTTCTCGTATCCACGGACGAGGTAGCCTCATCAAGTATAAGCATAGGTGCATCCTGAAGCATGGCGCGAGCGATGGTAAGAAGCTGCTTTTGTCCTGCGGATATCGTTGTTCCCTCTGAAAGCACGGTATCGAGTCCGTGAGGCAAGGAACGTATGAATTTATCTATACCGCAGACCTTTGCCACACGCATAATATCATCATCGCTTATATTTGCCATATTGTAGGCAAGATTTTCGCGCACCGTTCCCTCGAAAAGCCAGGTATCCTGTAATACCATTCCGAACATATTGTGAACATCGTCGCGTTTTATATCATTGATCGGAACGCCATCCACCGTTATGCTTCCGCTGTTTATCTCAAAAAAGCGCATAAGCAGGTTTACCATTGTGGTTTTTCCCGCTCCCGTCGGACCTACGATAGCGACCTTCTGCCCCGGCAAGACCTTGGCGCAAAAATCTTTTATAATGATCTTATCGGGATCTTCGGGGTACGCAAATCGAACGTGATCGAATGCGACCTCGCCTTTTGTATCCCTTGTATCGTGGATCGGCTTTTTCGATTCGTCTTCAAGCTCGTCTGCTTCCATAAAGTCGAATATACGCTTTGCGCCCGCTGTGGCGGTTTGAAGGTTGGTAATTCCCTGCGCCATCTGTGTAAGGGGCGAGGAAAACAGACGAACGTAAAGGATAAAGGATACTATAACACCGAATTTTATCGTTCCGTTCATAGCCAGAGCCGCGCCGAGTACGCACACGGCAACATACGAAAGGTTTCCGATAACATTCATCAGCGGCTGCATCATACCCGAAAGGAATTGTGATTTCCAATTTGCTTCATAAACATCAAGGTTGAGTACACCGAAGCGTGAAAGCACGCTCTTTTCGGCACGGGATATACGCACTACATCGTGTCCTGAGTACATTTCCTCAACATAACCGTTCAACGCACCGAGTCCCGTCTGCTTTTGGGCAAAATACTTCTGCGACCGTCCCATAATAACGAAAAGTATAACCATACCGATGAGAGTTATGGCAACAGATGTAAGTGCGAGCCTCCATTCGGTTACAAACATCATAATAAGGCATCCGACAAATTGCGTAGCCGCGCTTATCATAGTCGGCAAGCTGTTTGTCATTCCTTGTTGAAGGACAGATACATCGTTTGTAATACGGCTGAGTATATCGCCCGTAGACGTCTCGCCAAATTGCTTTTGAGGGACCTTGTTGATCTTAACAGACAAATCGTGACGCATTCTTTTTGATGTTTTAAGAGTCACTGTCGCCATAATATAGTGCTGAACAAAGGTTGCCAAAGCACTGACAAGGTATATGATCGCAAGAGATATGCCGACCTTTGCGATAGCTTGCATATCGATACTGCCTATGAGACCGTCGGATATGAGATCGGTGATCTCTCCTATCTTATCCGGGCCTATGATAGTAAGAATCGCGCCGAGCACCGCGAGAAGCAAAGCAACGGCTACAAGAGGCAAACTTCCCATATATTTGAATATCTTAACAAGAGTATTTTTCACTGTCTCACCCCCTTAAGCGAGCTCTTCCGCAGTCAGCTGTGACTGCGCGATCTCGCGATATACTTCACAAGAGCGCATAAGCTCATCGTGTGTGCCTATGCCGACCGCCTCGCCTCGTTCGAGAACTATTATCTTATCCGCGTCGCGGATGGTGCTGATGCGCTGTGCTACAATTATCTTAGTCGTTTCGGAAAGCTTCTTTTCGAGGCCGTGACGCAACGCGGCATCCGTTTTGTAATCAAGCGCCGAGAATGAATCGTCAAATATCAATATCTCCGGCTTACGGGCAAGCGCACGTGCTATGGAAAGTCTCTGCTTTTGTCCACCGGAGACATTTTTGCCGAGTTGGACTATATGATGCTTCTTTCCGCCTTCGATCCTATCGACGAATTCCTTTGCCTGAGAAAGCTCGATAGCCATATCGACGACATTGTCGTCGAATCCCTCTCGACTCTCACCGAATGTAATGTTCTCTTCTATACTCCCGTCAAATAAAATTGCCTTTTGAGTGATATAGCCGAGCTTTTCATACAATCCGTCAAAGGTGTAATCCTTCACATTTTTTCCGTCTACCATTACCTCTCCCTTTGTAGCATCGTAAAAACGCGCTATCAGTGAGACGAGCGTCGTCTTTCCGCATCCCGTAGCGCCTATTACCGCCAAGGTCTGTCCCTTTTCTATACGGAAGGAAATATCGCTCAGAGCTTCTTCTTGCGCCTCCGGATATGAGAAGGAAACATTTCTGAACTCTACGGTTCCGACCTCGGTTCCTAGCTTGTCGCCGCCCTCTGTAACAGTCGCGCCGCTGTCGAGGACCTCGTTTATACGTTCAGCTGAGACCTGTGCGGCGGGAAGCAACATAAATACCATTATCATCATCATAAACGCCATAACAACATAGGTAGCATAGGTGCTGAACACTATCACGTCACTGAACATAGTGATCCTTTCCGCTACGTTTACGACGCTTATCTGATTTATAAGTGCCGCGCCGAGCCAATATATGGCAAGCGAAAGACCATTCATACAACCGCCCATCACGGGTTGCATAAGAGAGAAAAGTCTTTGGTTTTTGAGCTGGGTGTTCATCATCTCGGTATTCGGAACATCAAACTTGTCTACCTGATATTGCTCTGCATTGAATGCGTGCACTACGTTGATACCCGTCAAATTTTCTCTCGCTATCCTGTTCTGCGTATCGGTAAGCTTTTGCACCTTACGAAACCGCGGTAAGCACACCGACATAATTGAAAGTACGGTCGTACAAATAATGAGGACAGCGGACGCAGTCACTATCGAAAGCTCCCAGCTCTTGCCGAGAATTTTTATAATTGCCCAAATAGCCATAATGGGAGCCTTTACAAGTGATTGCAGTCCCATAACTACTATCATTTGCAGCTGTGTGATATCATTTGTCGTCCTTGTTATCAAGCTCGGAATTGAAAATTTTGAAGTCTCGGCTTTACCGAGCGTCATAACGTGCGTAAATAGCTTTTCTCTCACCGCGTAGCTATACCCGGACGCTATTTTTGAAGTAAGAAATCCGCAGGCAATTGCCAATGCGGCGCTTGCAAGCGTACATCCGAGCATTTTAGCTCCAACCGTCAAGATGTCAGACATCTCGCTTCCCTCGGTCTTTATGAGAACTGTAAGGTCACTCATATAGTCAGGCATCGTAAGGTCAAAATATATCTGTCCTATTATAAACAGAATACAAACGAGAACCATCATACGTTCCCGTTTTTTCATATACTTAAGCAATTTTATCATATTATACGGTTTACTTCTCCTTGATTATTTTATCTATATTATTGTCCATCACTCTGAAGCATCTTTCAAGCACCTTATGATCTTCTTCGGTGATACCGCAAAGAATATCCTTTGCGAAAAGCAACTGCCGCTCTCGCCCCGCCGCGACTATGTTTGTTGCCTTTTCGGTGCAAACGAGCGCATCCTTGCGCCTGTCACCCGGAACTTCACGTCTCTCAACATACCCCTCTTCAACAAGCCTTTCAACGTAAGTCGAAACTATGGGGCGTTTAAGCCCCCTCAACTCGCAAATATCCTTTGCGGTTGCATAATCCGGATTGTTTGCAATAAAAAGTAATATGCTTACCGCAGTATGCGGCATTCCCGTTTCTTTGCAAAGCGGCATTAACGCTTTTTCGTATGCAAGAGCGATCTTTTTTGCGTGCCCGTTCATTTCTTGAAATGTTATCATATTATTCGTTATCGCCTTTCATTTTTGTTTAATTTTGAACTATTCGATATTATACTATTCAAAATACAACTTGTCAATGATGGGTATATGAAAATTTGTGTCGTTATTGTGAAAAAGCCGCAAAAAAGCACAAGCCGCAAAAAGCTTGTGCTTTATATTTTTGAATACGGGTCAGATCACGTCTCGTCTCCGTTGCCGTTAATAGGTATGCTTTCCCCGAGAAATTTCGGTTCTCCTTCTGTAAGTGTCAAGAAGAAATCCTTAACGCGCGCCAATATTTCCCTTGCATCTCTGTATGTCTGCCCCGAATAGGGTCTCATTGAAGCACTGACACCGTACGCCTCTATTCCGAGCTGTTCGGCAATATAAAGTGCTCTATAAAGATGATATTCCTGCGTTACTATAACGATCTTACGCACTCCGAAGATCTTCTTGGCACGATACACGCTGTCATATGTACAGATTCCCGCGTGATCTCTGAACACATCCTCGGAAGGAACTCCCGAATCGGTCGCAAATTTTTTCATCACGCTGACCTCATCATAATCACTTCTTGTATGATCGCCGCTCATCAGTAGCTTTGGTGCCGCACCGTTTTGGTATAATTCCGTTCCGATAGTCAGTCTGTCGGAAAGCATATCGCTCGGTCTTCCGTCCGCTCTGACTCCGGCTCCGAGGACAAGTATGCAATCTACATCTTTAAGCTCAGACGCTTGATCTACGGTTATGATACGATCCTCAACTTTCGCGCAAATCGATGCACTGATCAAGCAAGAACCCAGAGAACATAAAATTCCGACTTCCAATATCACCGCGACTGTCGCGATCAAAGCGCGCACAACACCTTTTTTACCTATCACTCGTTTTCTTTCGTTGTTTGTTGATCCTTCAGATCTAAATAACGCGACAGTCCTTGATCCGACCGCCGCAAAAAAAGCCTTTATCTTTCCCATCATCTGTTATTTGACATATGTCATTTATCGCCGTCTGTATTTTGATCTTCCGTCGGGAAGAGTCCCGCAATAAATTCAGCCGCGAAATCAAGATAATTGTTTTCCATAAGCTCGATCATACCCTTATCGCAAAGAGCCGCAAGCTTATGATCGAAGGGTATTCTTCCGAGGGTATGAAGTCCAAAGCTCTTGGCAACCTCGTCTATATGACTCTCTCCGAATATTTCGTGCTTACCGCCGCAATCGGGGCAAACGAAATAGCTCATATTTTCGACAAGTCCGAGCACGGGAATGTTCATCATCTGAGCCATATTTACTGCCTTGGAAACTATCATGGAAACAAGCTCCTGAGGGCTGCTTACTATAACTATTCCGTCAACGGGCAAGGATTGGAATACCGTAAGCGGAACATCTCCTGTTCCGGGAGGACAGTCAACTATCATATAGTCTATGTCGTCCCAGATAACATCCGTCCAGAACTGTTTTACGGTACCGGAAATTATAGAGCCCCTCCAAACGACGGGGGTGGTTTCGTTATCGACCAAAAGGTTTATCGACATAACCTCGATACCCGTTTTAGTCTTTGACGGGATCATACCGTTCTCGTCTCCGTATATGGTACCGGGCTTTAATCCGAAAGATCTCGGTATGGAGGGACCCGTGATATCTGCATCAAGGATCGCCACCTTTTTGCCCATTCTCGAAAGTAAGACGGCAAGCATAGACGATACGAGAGATTTACCTACGCCGCCCTTTCCGCTTACAACGCCTATGACGTGCTTAATGTTACTGAGCGCATTAGGCGCCTCGTGAAGATCGGTATTTTTATTTTTTGACGGGCAGTCCGCACCGCAGGTTGAGCAATCGTGTGTGCACTGTTCTGACATTTTTAATTCACTTCCTGACTTTTTATTATAGTTTGTTCAACAATATATTATTATACAACATGCAGCTTTTATTTTCAAGTGCTTTTTTATTAATTTATGAGATGTTTACCTTTTTGCTAACTTTAAGGTCGGAAACGGCT
>CAYYND010000018.1:0-26315 GCA_964472845.1 uncultured Lachnospiraceae bacterium
AGACTATCGTGCTGACTCACGACACCACGCTTCCCCGTGCATATTCGAGAGGAAACCTTGTTCAGGGCACGCTCGGAACCTGGTCGGAAGACAATGGCGGAATACTTATCGACGGAATGGCTTCGGGCGGAAGCTGGAGTCATAAGTTTATACCCGTCCAAAATTTCTATGATGAGCATATGCACCCGCTTTGGAATGAATTTCTCAACGATGGCGTAACGGGCGGACACGGCGGTATAGATTATCTCGTCCTGCGCGGCTTCTTCGAGGCGGCAATGAACAAGACCCCCGTCCCGATAGATGTTTACGATATGGCGTCATGGATGGCGATCACTTGCCTTTCGGAGGATTCGATAGCTATGGGATCTATGCCCGTGGCTATTCCGGACTTTACTGCAGGTAAGTGGATGCACCGCGAGCCGTTGCATAAGAGCAAGTACTGCGTTGAGGAGATCTTTTACGATCTCTTTGACTGATGGTTGTGCCGAATAAATGATCCGGATATCCATTCAACTGAAAAATTCTGTAAAAATATCCTACGCTGACAGGTCACGGGGGAAGTTAAATGATATTGGCTGATATAGAGAAAAAGCAGAAGGAGCTTGAAGCGGCGGTATCGTGCGGAAATGAAGGTGCGAAAGCTGCCGATCCCACGAGCTCTGCAAGATCCTTTGCGGATAAAACGCTCTGCACGGCGCTTGACGTTGGGGAGAATATGCTCAAATGCGGCGCCGAGGTGCACCGTGTTGAGGATTCCATATCCCGTATATGTAAGGCATACGGCGCGGAGCACGTGGAGGTCTTTTCGATCCCTTCACTCATAATTGCGGCGGTGCGCTTTCCGGACGGGACTTATTCCTCTCAGGTGAGAAGGATACTGTCAAACGCGCGCAACCTCGGCAGACTTGAGCTTTTCAACGGCATCTCTCGCAAGCTCTGTGCGACTCGCCCGGATTTTGACGAGGCACAGGATCTGATAAAGCAGGCAAAAGAAAAGAAATTGTATCCGAAATATATCTCGTACATAGGCGCGGCACTTACATCCGGCGCATTTGCGGCGTTTTTCGGCGGCGGTTGGCGTGACGCGATCGTCGCGGCGATCGTGGGCGTGTTTTTGAACTTCTGCGATTCGCACCGACTTCCTTATGTAAATCAATTGACGCATTATACGATATGCTCGTTTCTCAGCGGCTTGGTTTCGATGCTGTTTTATCATCTCGGCGCTGTTGAGAGCGCGGATAAAGTTATGATAGGCGTAATAATGATATTGGTACCGGGATTATCGCTTGACGTTGCGCTTCGCGACCTTCTGTGCGGTGAGACCGTGTCGGGACTTATGGGATTTATGCAATCCTTGCTCTCGGCGGCTATGCTTGCGGTGGGCTTTACCGTGGCTATCATAATTTGCGGAGGTGCAGTATGAGTGATCTTGTTATGGTCGTAACGGGAGCGATAGGAACGATAGGATATGCGCTGATATTTAACGTAAGAGCGCGTCATATCCCGTTTGCGACGCTCGGGAGCATAATATCCTGTTCGGTATACCTCATTTGTATGAATTTCTTTGACGACCTGTTTTTGTCGAATTTTCTCGGCGCGCTTGCGGCGACGGCATATTCGGAATGTTGCGCCATATTTCTTCGCGCGCCTGCGAGCGTTTTCCTTATTCCGAGTAACATTCCTCTCGTTCCCGGAGGCTCGCTTTATTACACTATGCAATCGCTGATAACCTCGGACAGAGAGGAGTTCAGACAGTACGGCGCGAACACCGCTTACGTGGCGCTTGGAATAGCTACGGGAATAATTATCGGAACGGTCATATTTTACACTTGCAAAAAGATGCTGACGGATATTAAAGCTAAGCGCCGTAACGGTCAAAAACAGCTTTAAATTTAAAGAACACAAAAAACACGGTAACGATGCTCGCATTGATAACATCACCGTGTTTTTTTCTTTTCGACTCTTTTTTGATCATAGGTTGTATTTGCGATTGCACAGATACTTGAGCAGCTTATCGTCACACATATAATTGGCTTGTATATATGTCACTCCGTTCACAACGACCTCGTGTACCCCCTCTGTCAAAAGCTCATATTCCATTTGATGCGATATCTGCGGTAAAAGGGATGTATAGTATTCATACGCTCTTGTAAAATCTCTGTAGTTTGCCAAATACCTTTCTTTCATAACGGTCTACTCCTTTTGAGTTTTAAAGACTCTGCCTTGAGTATATCACGGCTTGGTACGCCTGTCAAGTCCCGTAAATAAAATTATTAAAAAAGCAATAATCAGCAGTCAGATTAAGACTTTGCCAAAAGCGCGCTTGGAAATTGCACCCGCAGTTGCACTCAAACCCTGATTTCTTTAGCACTCAATTTAAAACAGTGCTAATTTTTACATTTGAAATTATATTCAATAATAATAGTGAAATATTTTCGGGGTACAATATATACCGTAAAAAGGAAGAGACTCCGAACGGGGAAGCAAAGCCCGAACGGTATCTCCCGATATCCTTGATATATCGAGGTGAATTTTTATGAATATGAATCAATTAACACAAAAAAGTATTGAAGCACTTCGCGATATGCAAACGAAAGCTTTGGAGAACGGAAACCAACAAATAGAGCAGGTACATTTGCTGTATGCTCTTGTGTCTAAGGGCGATGGACTTATTCCGAATTTGATAACGAAATCGGGCGCGTCGTCTGAGTATATCAAAACTCAGACGGAGCAGGCAATCGCTTCTCTGCCGAAAGTTGCGGGTGTACAGTCGGATAAGCTTTATATGTCGCGAGAGCTTGACTCTGCCTTCACCGAGGCGGAATCGCAGTCCAAAAATATGAAGGACGAATTCGTGTCGGTCGAGCACCTGATGCTTGCGCTTTTTGATAAGGGCGACGCAAAGGTGAAGGGGATCTTACGGAACGCGGGGCTGACCAAGGATGCCTTTTTGACGTCTCTTAAGAGCGTGCGCGGCAACAGGAGCGTCACGAGTGACAATCCCGAGGAGACCTACGAGGTGCTCAAAAAGTACGGTCAGGATCTGGTCGCCAAAGCCAAGGCACAAAAACTCGATCCCGTGATCGGACGTGACGACGAGATCCGAAATGTCATCCGTATTCTTTCGAGAAAGACCAAGAACAACCCTTGTCTGATCGGAGAGCCCGGCGTCGGTAAGACTGCGATCGCAGAGGGACTTGCGCTTCGTATAGCCAAAGGGGATGTTCCCGACAACCTTAAGGAGCGCATCATCTTCTCGCTTGATATGGGCGCACTTATCGCGGGCGCAAAATTCAGGGGCGAGTTTGAGGAGAGACTTAAATCCGTTTTGGAAGAGGTTAAAAGCAGCGATGGCAAGATAATCCTTTTCATTGATGAGCTTCATACCATTGTCGGCGCGGGCAAGACCGATGGCGCGATGGACGCGGGCAATATATTAAAGCCTATGCTCGCAAGAGGCGAGCTTCATTGCATAGGCGCAACAACGCTTAACGAATACCGTCAGTACATCGAAAAGGACGCGGCACTTGAACGTCGTTTTCAGCCTGTTATGATAAACGAGCCGTCGGTTGAAGACACGATATCCATATTGCGTGGCTTAAAGGAGCGTTACGAGGTGTTCCACGGCGTTAAGATCCACGACGCGGCTTTGATAGCCGCCGCCGTGCTTTCCGACCGATATATTTCCGACCGTTTCCTTCCGGATAAGGCTATTGACCTTGTGGACGAGGCGTGCGCGCTTATTAAGACGGAAATGAATTCTATGCCTTCCGAAATGGACGAGGTCGCGCGTAAGATAATGCAGCACGAGATAGAGGAAGCGGCACTAAAAAAGGAAAATGACAAGCTTTCGGCGGAGCATCTCAAGGACATACGTGTTGAGCTTGCCGACCTCCGAGCTCAGTTCAACGAAATGAAGTCTAAGCTGGATGTCGAAAAGCAGTCAATAGAAAAGCTTCAAAAGCTGCGTGAAGAGATAGAGCAAACAAATGCGGAGATCGAACGTGCTCAAAGCAATTACGATCTTGCTAAGGCGGCGGAGCTTCAATACGGCAAGCTTCCCACTTTAAAGAAGGAGCTTGAAGCCGAGGAAGAGAAAGCCTCGGATGGAAAGCAAAATACCCTTTTGCTTCGCGATAACGTAAGCGAGGAAGAGATCTGTAAGATCGTTGCAAGGTGGACGGGAATTCCCGTGTCGAAGATTATGGAAAGCGAGAGGGAAAAGCTGCTCGGACTTGAAGATATACTCCATCGACGTGTTATCGGACAGAATGAAGCGGTGCTGAAGGTCAGTGAGGCTATTCTGCGTTCTCGTGCAGGTATAAAGGACCCGCGGCGACCTATTGGATCCTTCCTTTTCTTGGGACCCACCGGTGTCGGCAAGACCGAGCTTGCAAAGGCACTTGCCGAGGCATTGTTCGATGACGAAAAGAGTATGATACGTATCGATATGAGCGAGTATATGGAAAAATATTCGGTATCCAGACTCATCGGAGCGCCTCCCGGATACGTCGGATACGACGAGGGCGGACAGCTTACCGAGGCGGTACGCAGAAAGCCCTATGCTGTCGTACTCTTTGACGAGATAGAAAAGGCGCATCCCGATGTTTTCAATGTTTTGCTTCAAGTTCTTGACGACGGAAGGATCACGGATAGCCAGGGCAGAACGGTGGATTTCAAAAATACCGTCATTATATTGACCTCAAACCTCGGCTCGAGCGCCATCCTTGACGGTATCAACGCAAGCGGCGAGATAGGCGACGAAGCAAGACAGACGGTATCTGAATTGCTCAAACGCAGCTTCCGCCCGGAATTTTTGAATCGGTTGGATGAGATCGTTTTTTACAAACCGCTTACCAAAGAGAATGTCAACGGTATTCTTGAGCTTTTGATCTCCGACCTTAACAAGAGACTTAGCGATAAACAGATCAGCGTTAAGTTAAGCGACAGCGCAAAGCAATTCGTTATCGATTCCGCATACGACCCGTCTTACGGAGCAAGACCTTTGAAGCGTTTTATCCAATCAAAGGTCGAGACACTGCTGGCGCGCGCCATCATCGGAGGAAATATCGAGCCGGAGACAACATTGGAGATTGATTGCCGAGATTCGGCACTTGTAATTAAATAATATTAAAAATGCGGGATCTTCTTTTGACGAGAAGGTTCCGCATTTTGAAAAGAATTCGCTTTTTAGCCCGTGGCAGTACCTAAACGACGCACGGGTTTTTATTTTAAAATTTTTGTACGTTTTTTCGCCTCAACTACCACTTGCACCCGAAAATCTTCCACTTACAAAAAAAGTATTTACTTTTTTCGCTTGAAGTGCTATAATTCTTTCGTAGGTCAAAGAAAACCGCAAAATTCAAGACGGAAGGGAGATGACGCTTTGAAGATACGCACCGAAATATCCGACATCGATGAAATAGTGATAAGATGCCGCGAGAACAATGACCGCATAAAGAATATGAGGGCGACCATCGAAGCGGCGCTTCGATGTGGGAGCGAGATGGCGCTCTACATAGACGGCACGGAATATCTTGTGAGCAAAAACGACATTCTGTTTTTTGAAAGTTCCGCGGGCAAGGTGTTCGCCCATACTGCGAACAGAATGTACACCGCACCGCACAAGCTTTTCGAGCTGGAGGAAAGTATGCCGTCCTCGTTCATTCGTGTGTCGAAATCCGTTATCGTTAACGTTATGAATGTCGCCTCGCTTAAACGTGAGCTGGTCGGCAACGGAGAGATTGCGTTCCGCGGCAGTGATAAAAAAACATATTTTTCACGCACCTACCATAAGCTTTTACAATACAAAATAGATGAAATGAGGTTGAAAAAATGAAATTTAAAAAGAGATTTTGGGCGATCTTTTGGAGCCTTGCGCTTATACTTACCGCGGTGCTTATAATTCTTGACGAATTGAACGTAACGCTTCCGTTTGTTGCTGTATTCGGCGAGGTATCCTTGCTTTCGCTCGTGCTCGGCTTTTTGCTGATCGTGTCGGTTATTTATTATTTGATAAATGGCTTGATCGGCGCAATATTTTTCCCACTTGCGGCACTTTTTATGGTTTTTGAAAAGAATATTGCCGCGGCTTGCGGGCTTTCCGACCCTGATATCATCAACAATTGGCTCGTAGTGCTTGCCGCGATCCTTCTAGGCGTTGGCTTTGGCTTGCTTTTTCCGAAAAAAAGGCACAAGGGGCACCGGAACAAAAGCATTGAAGGCTCTGCGGAGGATACTATGAACGGTCATAGAGCGAGCTCGAGCTTTGGAGAGTCGACAATATATATCGACAGTGCGGAGATGATACCGAACGAGATCGAGAATGGCTTCGGCGAATGCCGCGTGTATTTTGAAAATATCGAAAACTACAAAGGGAACTGCGAGCTTTACGTTAAGAACGGCTTTGGCGATCTTCGGATATTCGTTCCGTCGGCGTGGTGTATCAAAACAGATATCTCGAACGGACTTGGCGACGTCAAAGTGCCGAGCAGCTACTCTGACGGACCCATACTTACAATACGCGGAAAGAACAGCTTCGGCGAGATCAGAATAGATCGCGTATAAAAATTCCGCCTTTTTCAAAAGGCGGAGCCCTCGACGCCGCTCGCAAGCGGCGAAATTCTACACGGCGTTTTCTGCTTAACATTTGTTTTGCGCCTCTCACTTTATGTAAAAAAGGAGAGGCGCGATCTTATATATAGCAGGCGATGACGCGTTAATGTTTTAGCTTGACCTTTTTGCTTTTAAGTGCGAATTCGGATCCGAGCCATTGACGTTTACGCTCGTTCAAATCCGATAAGCAGACCGCCTTTTTCGGCGTAAAAGCTGCAAAGCCCACGACACATTTCGAGCGCAACTTGAGCCTTTGAAAATTCCGATCTTATGAGCTCCGTCAGCGCATTTCCCGCTTTTTCGTTGAGACAATGCGTGATAAGTATCTTTCCGCCTTTAAAGCCTGCAAGCTTTAATTGTTGGACGACGGTCTCGAGCGCCTTCACCTCGCCGCGGCACTTGCTTATCGGCTCGAGATCTCCGACCTCGCTCGCCTTTCCGACGAGGCGTATGCCGAGAAGCCCTGCCATCTTTGCAACCAAAGGACTGACTCGCCCGTTATTTGCAAGATTTTTCATAGACTCAAGTATGAAGAAGAGTCCCGTCTTTTTCCGGTATTCGACGATATCCTCGCATATCTTGTCAAACCCCCATCCTTCAAGCACCCGTTCTCTGATCCTGTAAACGATCAGAGATATCTCGGGTCCCGTGGAAAGCGAGTCCATCACGAACACCCGACGCGAAGGGTGCGCTTCCTCGTACTCTCTTTTGGCTATCATAGCCGCGTTGTAGCTTCCCGAAAGCGTCGATGTGATCGTGATACAGAATATCCGCTCCGCGTCTCCGAATGAGGAGAGCCAATCGCCCACATTCGGACAGGAGGTCTTGGATCTGCCTCGATGCGCTTGAAGATGATCGACCATTTCTTTTATATCGAGGCTTTCATCATCAACGAACTCCTTCTCTGAGGTTATGATCTTGAGCGGTGCCGTAGCGAACGCGACACCGTCAAGCTCAAATATATCGCAGGACGAATCCGTGACGATCTTTATATTGGTTGGTATTGACATTAGTTTTTCTCTTTTCCGATCCTTGAGAGGCTCAAACGATCTCTTCTGTAATATACTCGAGCGGTATCTGATATTCCGTCTCGTAGATGTGCTTCCAGATGTCATAATTCTTTTGCATCATATATTCGATATTTTGCCTATATGAAAGCTCTTTTTGAGGATATATCGGAGGCGCTACGTGGATAGTATACTCCTGAACGTAGAAGCCGTCCTCGCCCATAATATCCGAGTCCTTCATCGTTATGAAGCAGGGAAGTACGGGCACGCCGTTCTTTGCCGCAAACATATATGCACCGGATTTTAAGGGCTTGGGCTTGCGGTAGTTCCACCACATACTCTGCTCGGGATAGATCAGCACGAAGTTTCCGTCCTTCAGAAGTTGATCCGTTGCTTTGGAAAACTTCAAAAGCGTTGCGCGATTTGATGAGAGCGGGAGCGTGTTGCAGTTGCGCATCAAAAATCCGTAAAATCCCGGGAATGACGTGTAGTTGCCCTCGCGAATGACACGATAGAATTTCCTGTTCGGCTGTTCTGCCGCCTCGTATGCGAGCTGAATGGCAAAGCTGTCAAAGGCATTGAAGTGATTGCAGGTTATGACCGCGCCGCTGTCGAGCGCCTTGAAATTTTCGATACCTTTGATCTCTTTGATTATGAGCTTCTTTTGATCGAGCAGACCGTATACGAATTTCCTTGCCATAGTGTAGGCAAGCTTTGTTTTTATCCTGTCGGTCATATTCTTTTTGAGATAGTCTATCTCGTCGGGCATAAGCATTCTGGACGGTGGATCCTCTTCTACATCTTCATCAAATCTGCCCGTCCGTTCATACTCTTCGATCTTTTTCAGTATCTCAACTCTGTCACGGGCTCTCTGCGAGGCATTCACTCTGTTGACGTAATTGTCCTCGCGCGCGATCTCCTTTGCCGCAAGCTCCGCAAGCGCGTCAGCCGACGCACGGTCTCTTTCCTTTTCCTCGTCGGTGTAGCTTTCGAGAGCGGTGCGTATCTCGCCGCATACCGAAGTCTCTTTCGCATACTGCCAGAAGATCTCCCCGTGTCTGCAATCGTCGTAATGCCACGGCTTGCTTACCATAATGTAGTGTATGATCTTTGCCTCTTCAATAGGGTAGGGGATGTTACCGAATACCATAGTGTTCCAACGCTGATCGAGCCAATAAACGTGATCCTTGCAGATGAGATTTAAGTAATCCTCGTCCTGCGTTACAACAAAATTGTATGTGTGTAACAGCTCGATGAATTTGTTGAGCACATTGTATTTGCGAAAGGCGCGGCAGTTGATAAGAATAAGTCCTGCGTTGAAAAAATTGTGACGCGAAACGCCGACCACTTTCTCGGCGTAGGTTCCGAATACATCCATCTGTACCATCGCCTGATCATGACAGGCGCCGACGTATGCGTCGCCTATATCGGTAAGGCAAAGCTCGCTTATGTCTGCCGTGACGACCGTGTCACTGTCTATATAGAGTGCTTTGTCGTACTCGGGGAACATCTCGGCGATAAAGAGCCTGAAGTATGTTGTTTTTGAATAGTAATCTCTCAACGGAAGCTTATCCGCTATCGTGCGAAGGTATTCCGCAACATTCTCAAACGAGATCTCAAAGGTCTCGTCCGCAAGCTCGCTTACCTTCTCCATCATATGCTCAGAGATGCCGGTGTGAAGGATGTAGATGTGATATTTGTGTTTCTTTGATGCGTTTGCCTTGAGTGAATGTATTGAAACGATCGTATACTTAACGAAACTGTCGTCGCAAGCATAGAAGATCGGGATCCTTTGATTGTTCATATATTGACCTCTCTTTTGTATTTTTCAATAAGATATATATATTCGTAAAGTATGTCGTCGAATTCATAGTACTTAAAGACCTTGTGTACACGGCTGACGTGCCACTGCTTTACGTTGTCTGTGTGCGGGTAGGGGAGCCAGAAGAGCCTTTTTGAAAAATGGCGTACAACGGTGTGCTTGTGAAGAAATTTCTGATCGTTGAACCTTTGCGGCAACATCTTTTTCCTTTGCGTTGAGCGTATTATCGCGCTCTGATCGGCAAATACCAGCTTTTTGGTCTTTATGAGCTCTCTTGCCTTTTCGAGAATACCCGTCTTTTTCATTTCCGCAAGATTGAAAAGCAGAACGCCTGCGTTTACATAGTTCGGCGATATAAGATACTTACCGTAGTGATCGCGCGCCGCGGCGTATTCGTAGCCGCTGACGTCAATGTCATATAGCAGATGTATGTCACGGTTGAACATTATATCGACATCAAGATAAAGTATCTTGTCGGGAAGCCCCTCGACCTTGTCGGCAAACAGCCTTATCAGCGTGTATGGCGAGCAGTACGCGTCCTCGTTGGGGCATGCACTGAATTCTTCCTTATATATATTGCTGACGTCGGTCAGCTTTACGGCATTGTTCGGGTTGTATCGTTTTATCACGGAATCGAAAAAATCGATCTGACGCTCATTTATCGGCAGATAGGTCTCCTTTATGTGTGAGGCATCCATCGTAAAAACGTAAAATGTAAATGCCTCATCCGACTCTGTTCGCTTGAGTATCGAAAGCGCACAGGTCAGCATCCCGTCAAATACCTTGTCGTTTCCGCAAAATAATATATTCGTCATTTCGTGTCATTGACCTCGCTTTCATTGTTTTGAGTTTCCGCCTGCTCGGAAACTGCCTCGGAATTTGGGAAGTCGCCTCTTGAGCATTTGATATAATTTATCACACATATATCCGAGCACTCCGCTCGCTCGCTCATACAGCGGTAAACTCTGTCGCACAGCTCCTTTTTTTGCTCCCTCAAGGGCAGATCCGTGTTAGGAAGGAACGGACCGTCAATATAAGTGACTATCTGCGCCTTTTTTGGGCCTCTTCGCTTTTTGTACGTGTTTGTGAAGCAGAAGGTCGGCACGCCGAGCTTCACGGGGTAGTGAAACGAGGTGTCCGGGAATTGCCGTATGCCCGTGTAATATGGCCATATGTGCGCCTCCGGGTATATGACGACGGCACGTTTCTCGGAGATCCTACGCTCGATGGCGGACATAAAATTGCGGTACGCCTTAAGATCGTCGGGCAGAGGAAGCGCACCGAGCGAGGGCGTTATCTTGCCGAGCAGTGGCATCGATACATTGTTTGGATGAACTATTACGTAGTTGTCCTTCGGAAGATTGAGCATATTCGGAATAAATGCGTCGCCGATATCCTGCGTGTGGTTTCCGTATATAAAATATCCCGAATCGCCGTATTCGCGAAGCTTTTCCTTTCCGACGATCCTGTGATGGAATTTTATCTTGGTATAGAAGAAGGCTATCGGTGTGAATATATTTCTGTACCAGAAGAAATGCGTAAATTTTTTAAAGCGTGAATCGTGGCAGTAAACATAGTTGCCGTCTATTTTTTTCGGCGTTATCTGTGCCGCCGAAAACTCATCGTTGCGCTCATCGCTGTAATATATGACTCGCGGTTTACTCAAAAAGACACTCCTTTCGTTCGCAGACATCTTAAATTTATTAATAATTGTTTTTTATTCGGTAAAAACAATATGCGGCGGCGTTACTTTTGCTTGACATCCTGCCGCGGATTATGATATAATTATATACAAGAACGGCGGTAGAATCAACCTACTTGTAAAATACGGGGGTATACCGTCGGTTATCTCGCGGTAGAATTTGAAGATACGTCGCTCTACCAACGGTAGAATTGCGGATATGACTCGAATATTGTCGAAAATACTGCCGAAATGTCACACGATCGGAGGCTTTATGGAAGAAAAAGACCTTAAGGATATAAATGAAGATGTAAATGCCGCGGAAAGCACTGCCGAGCCGCACGAGCAAAAGGATCCGCGCGATATAAGGGCAGTGATCGCAAAAAATATAAGCGAGCTCCGCATATCAAGCGGAATGACTCAACTTGAGCTCGCCGAGAAGCTGCATTATTCCGATAAGGCGGTATCAAAGTGGGAGAGGGGAGAATCAGTCCCCGAAATATCCACTCTCTTTGCCATCTCGGAGCTTTTCGGCGTTACGCTTGATTACCTCGTTCACGGTGAACATAAGGCGGTGGAGCCTATTCAAGAGACCGAGTGCGACGTGGAAAAAGCCAAGCCCATCAAGAAGCCCGTCAATCACGCTATGATAACGGGTATGAGTATTTTGCTCGTTTGGTTCATCGCGGCGTTCGTGTTTGTGCTGATAGATATAATCTCGCCCGAGGCGCGTGCGCATTGGCTCGCTTTTGCATACGCGACCCCCGTTTCTATGATAGTCTGGCTTATTATGAACTCTATATGGTCAAATCAAAGACGTAACTATCTTATTATTTCGTTGCTCGTCTGGTCATTGCTTGCCTCCATCCAGCTGACTTTCTACGCATCGGGCATCAACGTGCTCCAACTGTATATCCTCGGAATACCGGCACAGCTCGTGATCGTGTTGTGGTCAAGGCTCAGATATAAGAAAAAATGATCTCGACGCTTTGATCGATACATTATATCGCGATATACCTCGTCCGTCGAGATGGTTTGCGAAAATAAGAGAAAAAAATAACATCAATATATAATATATGGATAGCTGTGAAAATACACTGCGGTCCATTTTTTGCTTTTCGCCAAAAATACTTGAAGTTTTGCTTTTGGCGTATACTATCTTTCGATATGTGTTGACAATCGTATGTAAAAATGATATACTTGAATTGGCGAAAGATGCCGAAATATAATATTATTTATATGAGAGAATTAAAAAGCTAAGGGAGATGTTTATGATGACATTCAAAAAGTTTTTGGCGCTTATGCTGGCTTGCCTTATGCTCTTTGCCGCGGCGTGCGATAAAACGCCGAATCTGCCCGATGACACGGATGGCACGGACGTTTCGGACGATAGCACGGATCCGGAGGACACCTTGCCGCCCGACATAGGCGACAGAGCGGTCTACAATGTGATCTTTGCTCTGGCGACGGTTCCGCCTGTGCTGGCGGCACTTGACTCGATCGGAAACGGATACGAGACGTATGCTATGATAGAGCGCGGAAAGACGTATAATGGAATCGACCGCATAGAAAAATTTCACAATATCGGATTTGACCCCGCAAGCAATCTCAGCAACGGATTTACCGCAAAGGAATTCGGCGATACGGTAAACGCGGTAAAGGAACTTAAAGAAAAGGACGAGAACGCCTACTTTTTGTTCTACGTTCAGGACGGCACGGCTCTCAGGGGGGCGGCTGTCGCCGCAAATGCCGGGCTCGGAACGGACGATTTCCACGTCTATATGTGCGAGGACGGTACGGGGGCTTACGTCGCATTGAATGACACTTACATCAAAGGCAAAAAGGTGGATGCCGATTCCGATGCGATCTACGATAATTACGCCGAGCGGGTCGAGAAGGTAAAAGCCGAATTTGAGACCGTGATGTCGAAAAAAGATAACAAGAACAATGACGACGCACTTAAATATAATATAGGTAAGGCGTTTGCGCTTGCGGCACTCGATAATTTCACCTACTATCTCCAGGACGAAGCGAGCGTGGTCGATGTGTTGGAGAGCGCGGAGGGCGGTAAAACTCGCTTGCTTTCGGCTTTCGGCGTTGAGGGATATACAGAAAGCACGGATCTGAAGCTTAATCTTAAGTATCAGAAGATCTCGGAAGGCATTTCAAAATTTGATGAAACACAAAGAACGGCGTATCTGACTCTTATGTACGGTCAGTATTACGAGGATACCTACGCCGCACTTACCAGAGCTGAAAGAGCCGGGGAGACGGCTCCCGCGGATAAGCTCGTATTTATCGGAACAAGACACAATTATTACCCTCATTTCGCGTCCGACGAAAAGTACGGCATAGGCGGACTTTCCGACGGCGCAAGCGTGCCCGAAAGCTATGCCGAGCTTGACGAAAAATATAAAATGCCGCTTTTGTTCGCGACGGAAGCGGATTATAACGCTTTTCTTGAGGCTTTGAACAATACCGATAATTACGGAGACGGCGCGACCGAGGAAGCTAAAAGGTTGGCGCGCGTGGCTTGCTTCAACATTTATATCGATTATATGTTCACTCTTAAGCTGACGTATGCCGTCTACGGCGCGGATCACGATATAATTATGAAAGGACATCCGCGCGAGGCGATAGGAAGCTTCGGCGAATGGGGTAATATGTACAAAGTAAAGCTTGATGAAGATACGGTGTACGTTTACGATAAACTGCTTGACAGCGTTCTGCTTGCGTTTCACGAAAAGGACTCGACAGGTAAATATATAGGCACGGTCCCGTACGGTACGTCTGCGGAAAATCTCGCATATCTCGGAGTAGATATTACCATCGGCGGACTGCCGTCATCGACTTATAACGGATATGATACCGATGTCGATGTGCTCTTTATCCTCGGCGAAACGGATCAGGATATCGCGGGAAGCGGCTCGGCTGAGGTCTATTCGCAGGTGAAGGCAAGATATGAGGCGGGAAATCTTCTCTATACCGATGCCGACGGCAAAAAGCAAACGACGGTATTTTACAATACGGGAAACGTTTATAAGACCGCGGCTCGGCTTATGACCGAAAAAGGGAAGGAATCCCTTGCCGAAAAGTATCGCAAGCTGCTCTCGGATTGGCTCGCGAAGGTTCATCCCGGGGCTACGGGAATTGATGCGCAAGGATTTGCGACGGGAATGAGCAAGTAAACAGAGTGGATTTTTGCGGAGTTCCTTAAAAAGGACTCCGCTCCGCGAAAAAACTTAAAAAGATTTTAGCGCCCTTAAATATTTTTCTAAGAACTTTTGGCGCAAAATGAAAGCGAGGACGGGCATACTTGATTTTTTATTCATATTTATTACGAATATATGCGTCAAAAATGTATAAAAAGCAAGTTTTGAGTTTCAATTATGCAAAAACTTTCAAAAGCGCGAAAAAAAGTAATGAAAAGAGGTTGACAAATAAGAATTTTTGTATTATAATACTCTCATATGTTCGGATCTGCACCTTGAAAGCGGTCAACGCGAGAAGATCGAAAGCTGTCGGCTTGCATTTCGGCGCATATCGGGATGAATAATTTTTAAATGAGTATACGGTGTCCTGCAAGTACTTGCAGATGCTTTGTATATAAATATTACAATGGAGGAATCCTATTATGAAACAAATCAGAATCGTTTCGATGATTTTGGCTATCGTTATGTTGGCTGCTGTTCTTGTAGCGTGCAAGCCCGCAGAGAATGATCCCGGAGTCGTCTACGAAGACTACGATCCCGCTGATGTTGTTAAACACGGAAGCTTTGAGTCCGTTTACAACAAAATCGGAAGCAAAGTAACAATCGATATGGTAGAAGAAGACAAAGATACAGGTCTTGCTTACGTTACCGTTGATGGCGTAAAGTATGAGCTTGGTATGGACTTCCTCTCCATGGCTATGGTATACAATCTGGATAGCACAAAGTATGCGTCCAACGACGATGTATACAACGAGTGGTGGAAACTCTACATCCAGAGATGGAACTACCTTATACCCGAGGTTCCGCTTTACTCCAACCAGTACTTCGATCTTTACAACGCTAAGATCCAGAATTTCGTTACAACTCCTTACTGGGGCCCCGCTGATGCTATCATCGCAGCTTCCATCAAGGCAGGCGAGTCCAACTCCGTTATCCTCGGCTCCAACACAGACCTTTCCGGTGCTTTCCGTGACTCCGACTGGGGTAAATCCTCACCCGGATCCTCTGACCTCGATATCGAGAACCTCACATCCGGACACGCAACCGTTATGACAAACAGTGCCGGCGCTTACATTTGGAATATGTACGCACTCGCTGAAGTGCCCGTTGCTACAAAGAACGCTGACGGTACACTTACTTATACAATAAAGATCAAGAACGATCTTAAGTTCTCCGATGGCTCCGCTATCACAGCTAAGAACTACGTTGCATCCGCTCTTGCTTGCTCCACAGCAGTTGCTAAGGCAGCAGGCGGCTCGGGTCAGTCCGGTCTTAACTATGTTGGCTTCGAGGCTTTCAATGCTTATGAAGGCGAAGGCGACACAGTTTACTTTGAGGGCATTAAGCTTCTCGGCGATTACGAGTTCTCCGTAACCGTTCTTGAAGACTACGCAGATTACTACTATGCAATGGCATATGCAGGATTCTCTCCTGTTCCGCTTCAGCTCTTCCTCGGTTCCAAGGGTGATATCGTCGTTGACGAGGCTACAAAGGCTTGCGGTCTTAACGCTGATTTCTACGCTCAGGACTCCAGCAAGGCATTCACAGTAGCTGCTGAGATCAAAGCTAACCTTAAGTGGGATTCCGATCTTCCTTACTCCGGTCCTTACACGGTTGAAGGCTACGACGCATCCGCAAACACAGCAACTCTTAAGCTCAACCCCAACTACACGGGTGATACAGCAAGAGGCAAGGCTTCTATCGAGACTATCACATACGTAAAGACAGTTTCCGAGACACAGATGGACTGGTTCCTTACAGGTAAGGTCGACGTTCTCGCAGGTATTACAGGCGCTGACGATACAAAGGCAGCTCTTAAGACAGTTAACGATAACCCCGAGAAGTACGCTGAGACTCACTACGACAGAGCCGGCTACGGTAAGATCGGCTTCCGTGCTGACTTCGGCCCCACAGGCTTCAAGGAAGTACGTCAGGCTATCACATACACCATCAACCGTCCTCAGTTCGCTCAGACATTCACAGGCGGTTACGGTTCCGTTGTTCACGGTCCTTACTACACAGGCTTCTCTGCTTACAAGGCAGTAGAAAAGAGCATCAAGCTCAACCAGTACACATACAGCGTTGACAGCGCTATCGCTGCTCTTGAGGCAGGCGGTTGGGTATACAACGAGAAGGGCGAGACATTCGACGCTTCCAAGGATGCCATCCGTTACAAGAAGCTCTCAGGCTATGAGAAGTCCGAGAACAACCTTAAGTTTGCTACGACAGACTCCAAGTACAAGACCGTTAAGATCAAAGGCGAGTACTATATGCCTCTCGCTATCAACTACTACGGCACACAGCCCAACAACGTAACAGACCAGCTCCTTACGGCTTGGGTAAACAGTGAAAATGCTACAAAGAAGATCGGTATGTACATCGTTTACACAGAGACAGACTTCAACACAGGTCTTTACTGCGAGTATTCGCAGTCCACATCGGACGGTTGGGACGGCGTTGCAAAGCTTAACGCGATCAACTTCGCAACAGGCTTCACATCTGCTGCATACGATTACTCCTGGAACTGGACGATCGATCCCGATCTGTATGAGAACTACTCTGCATACTACGTAATGGATGAGGCTGACTTCCTCGAGAATTACAGCAAGTAATCTCATTATCGTAATTGATCGATAATCGGCATTTAAATAGGGGCGGCTCTCGGGTCGCCCCGTAAAAAACGTTATGTAGGGATGGCGCGCATTGCACTGTTCCTACATAAAGTCGTATATAAGGCTCTCTTATTTTCGGCGAATTGCGACTTTATTGGCTTATTTGCCTTTCAGAGCAGCAAAAATAACCCAAATTATATACGTTTGGATTATTTTTGCTGTTCTGTAAAACTTATTGAAAAATTTCGGGCGGACTCTCGCCCGCTTGGAATTTACTTACGGAGGAATCCTATGTTCAAGTACATTTTGAAGAGGCTGCTTTACATCGTATTGTTGTTCTTTGTCCTCTCATTTATCATATATATGGTCTACACCATGGTACCGCGAGATAAAGCGGCGGAAATGGCAAAGGCTGAGATTCAAGCAAACAAGCACCTTGATTATGATACTCAATATGAGTATTGGAAGGTGAAACTGGGACTTGACGGTACTAAATTTGAAATCTATCTGCGCTGGCTCGGTGTATATCCTATGTCGGACGGCACGTTTAACGGTCTTCTTCAAGGCGAGCTCGGTGACTCTTCGCAGTACGCAAAGCCCGTTATCGAGGTTCTCAAGGAGCCTATGAAGAATACTATATTTATAAATATCTTCGCAACTATTCTGGCACTCGGCATCACGCTTCCGCTCGGTATCTTCTGCGCGGTCAAGGCGGGATCAAAACGAGACGTCGCGGTGCAGGTCGGTACCATAGTAGGATACAGTTTGCCGACCTTCCTTATCGCGATCGTGTTTATTTGGGTGTTCGCCATCGCTCTGCGGTGGTTCCCGGTCGGCGGTATGAGCACCGCGGGTTCAATAGATTGGACTCCGCTTCAGCAATTCGGTGACAGAATGTACCACTTCGCATTGCCTCTGATAGTTATGACCTTCTGCTCGCTCGGCGGTATGACGAGATACGTCCGTTCCTCGATGATCGAGGCGCTTTCGATGGACTGCATCCGTACAGCGCGCGCAAAGGGTCTCAGTGAAAAGGTCGTTATATACTCCCACGCTTGGAAAAACGCGCTCATTCCGATCGTTACGCTCGTTATAGGCTGGTTCCTCGGTATCTTCTCGGGTTCGCTTATGGTAGAGAATATCTTCGCGCTCAACGGTATCGGACGTACTTACTATCAGGCACTTCAGGTCAGTGATTACGACGTAATCCTGGCACTTCAGATGTTCTACGTGCTTATCGCGCTCGTAGGAAATTTGATCATAGATATCGTGTACGGATTTATCGATCCTCGTATCCGCGTCAATAAATAATAAGGAGGCAGAATATAATGGCAAAAGAAAAAAATACGCAGAAAAATTCTGCCAAAAAAGGCTCCGGCTTCCTCGCAACGCTCGGTCGTTGGACAAAGAGAATGTTCTGGGGCGGAAGCCGTGAGCTTGCCGATTCCGATGTTTTCTCGGTGGAGGATATCGAAAGCCCGACAAAGCAGGCGGTCAAGACCTTCTTCCGTCGTAAGCTTGCGGTAGTGGCTCTGATAGTGCTTCTCGCACTTTTCCTGTTTGTGTTTATCGGTCCTCTTTTCATTCCCGTTGACTTCAACTATACGGATCCGTTGCAGAGCAATATGGCTCCGATCTGGTCGATGAGAAATGTACCGAGCGGACTTAAAAACAATATCCGCGATATCAACGGATATTCAAACTTTACGCTCGGCGTTTCGAATGACAATAACCTTTATATTTGGGGAGCGACTACGGACTCACTCACAAAGATCGATTATGCAAAATTCCCCGATGATATCAAGGATGGTAACGTCTATTTGGCATCTGCAGGTGCTGACCATATTATCGCGATCACGACGGACGGTAAGTTCGTCGGATGGGGCGACAGCAGCCGCGGACAGCTCGGTGTAAATACAGGTAACTCCGATGACCCGGTGCTTGAGCTTGACAAGGATATACTCAATAACGGCGTTGATATCTCAAAGGTAGATCAGCTTATCTGCGGATATCAGGTGTCCGCACTCATAGTTGACGGCGAACTGCATCTTTGGGGCAACACCAACAACTGTCTGAACCTCAAGCAGACTGCCGAGACCGGATATAAGAACGTAAAGAAGGTTGCGTTCTCCAACTTCTATGTAGCTCTTTTGCTTGATGACGGCACGGTAGCTGCTGACGGAAACATCTTCAGCTTTGCAACGGCGGTCAACTCCAAGGGCGAAAAGGTCCCGAATTTCACAAGCTATTTTGAAGATCACAAGGTAATTGATATCGTCGCTACGGATAACTGTTTTGCTTTCCTTACCGAGGACGGCGAGGTCATTATGTACAGTAACTCCGAGTACGGCGAGGATCAGATGGTTGCAATTCCCGATGGAGAGAAGGTGGTAAGCCTTGTTGCGGGAACCAGACACTTGGTAGCGCTTACGGATGCAGGCAAGGCGTACGGCTGGGGCTATAACGGCGACAAGCAGGTAGGCTTCAACGGTGCCGAGGCAGCTTCCGTTTACACAGGCTCAAAGCAGACCTACCTCGTTGACGAGGACGGCGCGCTTATCAAGAGCTATGGCTTGAAGGGATATCTCTTCGGAACCGATAACCTGGGACGTGATACATTTACACGTATCGTTCACGGCGGTAAGATGACTATGACCATCGGCGCGGTAGCGGTTATAATTTCGACCTTGATCGCTATCATAGTCGGATGTCTTTCGGGATATTTCGGCGGATGGGTAGATATGCTTCTTATGCGTGTTACCGAGATCGTGTCTTCGCTTCCGTTCCTGCCGTTCGCTATGATGCTTTCGATAGTAATGCAGACCAAGCCTTTGAGCCAGACGACGAGAATATTTATCATAATGGTAATACTCGGTATTCTGTCCTGGACGGGTCTTGCACGTATGATACGCGCACAGGTGCTCTCGGAGAGAGAGAAGGAATTCGTTATCGCGGCTAAGAGCATGGGCGTTAAGGAGCACAAGATCGCCTTCAAACATATCCTGCCCAACGTCATTTCGATAATTCTCGTAAGTGTAACGCTCGACTTTGCGGGCTGTATGCTTACCGAGTCATCGCTCTCCTACCTCGGCTTCGGCGTTTCACAGCCTCAGCCTACATGGGGTAATATGATCAACGGTGCAAACAACTCCATCGTTATTCAGAACTATTGGTGGCAGTGGCTCTTCCCGGCGATCTTCCTTGCAATTGCGACAATTTGTATCAATATCATCGGCGACACCTTGAGAGACGTACTCGACCCCAAGAGCAGCCGAGAGAAATAATAGGATAGGAGGAAAATTACTGTGGCATTATTGGAAGTAAAGAACCTTCATACCTATTTTAAGACCAGAAAAGGTATTGTTAAGGCAGTAAACGATGTTTCGTATTCCCTTGAGCCCGGCAAGGTATCGTCGGCGAGTCCGGCTCGGGAAAGAGCGTTTCCGCGATGAGCATTCTTCAGCTTCTTGACGGAAACGGATATATTGAGAGCGGCGAGGTGCTTTTTGACGACGGCAACGGCGCAAGAGATCTTACCAAGCTTTCTCAGCAACAAATGTATGAGATCAGAGGTAACAAGATCTCGGTCATTTTCCAGGAACCTATGACCAGCTTGAACCCGATCTTCACGGTCAAAAAACAGCTCAGCGAGCCCTTCATCGTTCACCAACATATGACGAAGATGCAGGCTGAGGAAAAGGTGCTCGAGATGCTGTACGCGGTACAGATCCCGAACCCCGAAGAGGTAATGCGTCAGTATCCTCATCAGCTTTCGGGCGGTATGCGTCAGCGTGTTATGATAGCTATGGCACTTGCCTGCAAGCCGAAGATACTCATTGCCGACGAGCCTACAACGGCGCTTGACGTTACAATACAAGCTCAGATACTTCGTCTTATGAACGATCTTCAGCGCGAAAACGGCACGTCGATCATATTCATTACGCACGATCTCGGTGTTATCAACGAGATGGCGGATGACGTCGTAGTTATGTACTGCGGACAGGTCGTTGAGCAGACCTCGGCGAACACGATCTTCACGGATTGTAAGCTGAGCCATCCTTACACGGAAGGACTTATGTTCAGTATTCCGCGTATCGATAATATCACACACAAGCTTGAACCGATTCCGGGCGTAGTACCGCACCCTCTGGCACTTCCCAAGGGATGCAAATTCGCCCCCAGATGTAAATACGCAACGCAGAAATGTCTTGAGGAAGAGCCTCCGCTCGTTGAGGTAGCTCCCGGACAGAAAGTTCGTTGCTTCTATCCTGCAAAGGAGGTAAGGAACAGTGCCGAACACAGAAAAGCTCTTGTCAATAACAAATCTTAAAAAATATTTCCCCATAGCCAAGTCAAGCGTATTCCAAAAGGAACAGCTCTACGTTCGCGCAAATGAGGAGATATCCATTGATATTTACAGCGGCGAGACCTTCGGACTTGTCGGTGAATCCGGATGCGGTAAGTCCACACTCGGAAGAACGCTCCTTCAGCTTTACGATCAGACGGCGGGAAGCACGATATATTACGGCAGAACCATAGCCGATTTTGCGCCCTCGTACGTTGAAAACACGCTTAAGAAAGCACCCGCTATGATAGCGCACTACAAGAAGCTCAAAGCTAAGGCAGACGCGCTTGAAGCGGAGTGCGAGGCAGCGGGCGACAACGCGACTTTCTTCCAGATACAGAACAAGAATCTTGCGGTAGCAGAGGCTGAGACGGCTTTCCAAAACGTCGTCAAGATACTCGGCGGATTTGCGTCCCTTGACGATCCGAGGCCCGGTGCGGCACTCCTGCTCGACAAGTATAACACTGATGTTCGTATAGCAAAGCTCAAGTCCAAGATACGTGAGGTCGAGAGCGAAATAAGCTTCTGCTGTGCTACTGTAAAGGAGCTTGAATCGGATTCCGATTCGGCAAGCGGAGCGGCTAAAAAGATCGCTAAGTTCAATAAGCAGTGCGCAAAGTTTGAGGCAAAGAAGGCAGTCCTCCTCGGACAGCTGGAGAAGCTGGAAGCTCAGCACGATGCCGAAGTACAGAAGATCGAGGCGCTCAAGGCAAATTACGCGAATGACGAGCAATTCCGGAAATATGAGGCACTTCTCGATGACGGAATCGATGTAAGCCGTCTCAAATATTCCGAGATGCGTCTGCTTCGTAAGGATCTTCAGATAATCTTCCAGGACCCGTATTCCTCGCTCAACCCGAGAATGACCATAGGTCAGATCATTGAAGAGGGTCTTGTAACGCATAACTATTTTAAACACGGCTCGCCCGCGATGAAGGAATATATCCTTGATGTTATGCGTCAGTGCGGACTTCAAGACTATATGATCCACAGATACCCGCACCAATTCTCAGGCGGTCAGCGTCAGAGAATTTGTATCGCGAGATCCCTTGCGGTAAAGCCTAAGTTTATTGTTTGCGATGAGTGTGTATCGGCGCTTGACGTTTCCATTCAGTCGCAGATCATCAACCTTCTTGAAGAGCTCAAGGAAAAAGAGAACCTTACCTATCTCTTTATTTCGCACGACCTTTCTGTCGTAAGATACATCTCCGACCGTATCGGCGTTATGTATCTTGGTAACCTTGTAGAGCTCGGTACCGCGGAGACTATATTCGCAGACCCGAGACACCCCTACACGGTAGCGCTCCTTTCTTCAATTCCCACTACGGATGTCAATAGCCTTAAGAAGGAAAGGATCATCCTCGAGGGTAATATCCCGAGCCCGATCCGTCCGCCCGAAGGCTGTAAGTTCCATACACGTTGCTATATGGCTTGTGACAAATGTAAGAGAGTTCCGCCTCCGTACGTTGAGGTCGAAAAGGGTCACTTCGTTGCCTGCCACTTCCTTGACAGGAAGATAGATGAGAACGGAAACTACCTCTTCGATCTTCCCGGTAAGAAGCAGGAAGATACACAGGCGTAACCTACGAAAGGCTTTTGACTATGTTTTCAAAGCTTAAAAAAATTCTCAAGAAGGACAATAAGAAAAAAGAGGACGAACTCAGAGAGGATATAAAAAACGAGGGCGGACTTGAGAAGAAGGATATTCCCGCGATGCTCATCTCGGCGTATCTTATTATCATTCCCATCTGCCTTGCGGTTCTCTTGATATTGTGTCTTTTAATGCTTTTGATCTTTGGATTTTTCAAAAATTAAAAGCTGAAACAAAATATATCGACCGTTCAAGTAGCCTTTCGGCTTGCGAACGGTCGTGTTTTTATATTCTTATAAAATAGCCTCTATTGACGGCTATGTGAAGTTGTGATATAATACCGTTGAGGGCGAAAGATGTCGAAGATCGATACGTATAATCCTCCGCATTTGGCAAAAGGAAGGTCATAAATATGAAGAGAACGCCGATAGAAATTGACATAAGCGCATACCCACGGGAATTTCATCCAATACTTAGTGGAGCCGATGTTTATGACAGCAGTTCCTCAAAACTTGCGAATGTGATCTTTATCGATAAAGACGGCGGCTGAGGTGTTCGGATGACCGTTTGAGGGTCGGATATGATAGCCTATTATGAAGAAAAAATAAATTTAACCGTTGCAGTATTGGAGGGAGATCGTAATGAGAGACTCACTTGAGCGGATCTGCGAGCAATTTTTACAGGCTCGGGATATAATCAAAAAAAGCCTGCCTATGGAAAGTGGGTATATGTATCCGTTGTGCGCACTTGCCTTTGTCGGCGCCGAAACGGTACCGAGCGAGGATGTAATAAAGAAAAATAATGAGCTGATAAAGCACAATACGGGGGCTTTTTCAGGATTCCGCGCCTGCGCAAGACCCGTGATAATATCACTGCTGTCAGTAGGTGAGCAGGATCGGGACGCAGAGGGGACATTTAAAAATATACTCGGTGCTTATTTTGCATTGAAGGAATGCTTTTGGGATCAGGGGCACCTGCCTTTTGCTGCTGCCATTATGGCACAGATCGCACTTCCGAGCGATTTCGAGAGCGCCTGCACTCGCGTAAGCCAACTGTATGAGCTTATGAAAAAGGATCATGCGGTGATCACTTCAAGAGACGATATACCGTTCTGTGTGTTGCTGGCGGAAGCGGAACTTTCGTGCGAGCGCATTGAGGCGCATGCGGAGGAATGTTACCGTTTGTTAAAGCCCGAGTTTACCTCGCACAATTCCGTGCAAGCGCTCTCTCACGTGCTGACGCTGTTTGAGGGCGAGGCAAGCGAAAAGTGCCGAAGAACATTGGAGCTCTTCAACACGCTGAAGAGCCGAGGGCTCAAATACGGTAAAGTGATCGAGCTTTCGACGCTCGGAGCTCTTGCCACGCTTCCGGATCAGCACAAAATGGTAGACGATATTGCCGAGGTCGATGCATATCTTGCCGATCAAGACGGATACGGCGGTATCTTCGGATTCGGAAAACAGCAGCGACTTATGCACGCGGGAATGATCGTAATAAGCGAGCGCGCTCGTACCGCGATCGGCTCAGAGCGTAGCCTTTACATCAGAGCGCGCGATATTGCATTGTGCGCAGGTATCAACGCGGCTATCTGGTTGACGACAAATTCCAATTGACCTTATCTGACCTTTTAGTATGGCATAAAACTCAATTTTTGGGGGGAGTTAAAAAGCGGGATGAAACTGAAGGAAAAAATAAAAGAGATCTTAAAAAAGGCGATATATTTTCTGTTCAATCCTCGTTTTCTGCTTTGCTTCGGAATCGGATGGATGATCACAAACGGCTGGTCCTATATTATGCTCGGAGTGGGAACCTACTACAACATAGGTTGGATGATCGCGGTCGCGGGTGCCTACCTTACGTTCCTGTGGTTGCCTGTCTCGCCCGAGAAGATAGTTACCTTGGCGATCGCGATGGCTTTGCTTCGCTGGCTGTTTCCCAAGGACGAAAAGACGCTTGGAGTCCTTAAGGATATGCACGAAAAGCTGCACGAAAAACGGGGCGAGATAAGAGAAAGAAGACGCCTGAAAAAGCAGGCGAGAAAAGTGGAAAGGCGCAAAGAGAGCACGGCGCGGCGCAAGTCGGCTGATAACAAATAAACATTCTCACACATTATAAGAATACCGTAACATAGTATTTTTACCTAAAGATCGGGATATTTCTCAAAAACGATATTAAAAAAAGCGCAACTTGTTATTGCAGTTTGCATATGCAAAAATTTTTGATATAGGTGGATGAGGTATCTGCTGATCAGACTCTATCAAAATTGCCGTCACCGCAGGTAAGGGATGATGCACGGTAATATCCGACGTCCGATTTGGTGATATGAGACAAAATATTTTCCTAAAAATTGTCTTATCTGCCAATTGCAAAATTGCTCCAAAAAAGGTATAATCTTATTGGCGACAAAAAATACTAAGCGCCGATCAATATACCGAAGGAGGAATTTTAAATGAAAAAAAGAGTTTTATCTTTTGTCCTGGCACTGATCTTTGTATCCATACCTTTTGTGGTCCCCGTTGGTGCAGCACACTACAATACCTACGCCCATGTTGCGGACAATAAGGACGTCAACGGATGCCCGTCTATGCAGGGTATGGCTGTCGGATCCAAATATCTTTATACGGCTAAGATAAGCACAGACAACAAAAAGGCTGTTATCTACAAGACCAACAAAGACACGGGCTCTACCACGCTTCTTACCGATTCCGCTTCCGGCAAGACCTACGTGACCTACCTCGGACACGCAAACGATATGTGCGTGACAAAGATAGGCGACTACTCCAATTTGTTTGTCGTCACGATCAGCGAAAACAGTAAGGCTCTCGTTCAGCTCAAGGTAGACGGCTCTAAGTATAAAAAGGTCGCAAATTTCTCCGTTAAGTATAACGGCGAGCATCTCGCTCCGTCCGGTATCAATATAATCAAAAAGACCTCTACAAAGATCACATTCCTTTTCAAAAAGGGAAGATCCTTCTATGAGGGCTCAATGACAATAGGTGATAAGAGCGGCACTATCAACGTAACCAAGAAATTTACTATAAATGTTTCAAGCGCGGTAGTTGACGGAAAGACGAAGGATCTGTCATCGTATACACATCAAGGCTTCGGCTACTACAAAAACTATATTTTCGTTCCGCTGACCAAGGATAACGTGAGCGTCGTTCTTGTTTATAACATAAAGGACGCTTCCGGTACGATAAAATCCTCGTCAAGCCTCTCGTTCAGGATCACGAGCAGTAAGTATGCGGATCTGTTTGAGATAGAGAGCTGCGGAATTTGCTCCGATGACGGTAAGCTCTACTTCAATACCAACAGAAGAAAGACATCGGGCGGCACAGGATACGATGCAGTCCATTATTTCAAGGGCTATACGTTCGGCTGATAGTTTGGATTAATTTTATGTAAAAAGCATCGGGAGGCTAAAGCTTGG
>CAYYND010000019.1:0-25909 GCA_964472845.1 uncultured Lachnospiraceae bacterium
TACTAATGTGTCCGACAAGGGTAAAAACCCAGACGCCGCAAGGGTTTCCGAGGACAAGAGTTCTGTGGGACACACGATCAAGAAGATGATCGAAAAGTACGAGAACGATCTCAAGACAAAATAAATTATCTTAAAAAACACTCTTATAAGCTCTCCGATCGGCAAAAGCGTGTCAAAGCGTTTTAAAAAGAACAGAGAGTCATAAGAAAAGCTTAATATCCGGTTAGAACCGGAGCGAATAAACAAACAGATTTATTCGTGTAAAAAGGGGCTGAGACTTGTATTATCGGATCTCAGCCCCCGATTTTTACCTTTTAAGGCGTTTTTTGCTTGACTTTTTCGCACTTGGATAGTATAATAATACATAGTGCCGCCGTGCACGTGTACATTGCGGTTCGGCGGGAACAAAACGGTCATAAAGATCATATAACAAAGGAGATAAAAAATGCGTCAGTCAATATTAAAAAAATATGCAAGGCTTATCGTAAAGGTAGGCGCCAATGTCCGTCGCGGTCAGGAAGTAATAATCAGTGCCGAACTTGATCAGCCTAAATTTATAGAATATGTCGTTGAGGAATGTTATAAAGCCGGAGCAAAGCAGGTAAGAGTGGAATGGACTCATCAGCCTATTACACTTATGAACGTAAATAACCGTTCTCTCGAAACGCTCTCAACCGTTGAGACCTGGGAGGAGGAGAAGCTTAAGCTCGCGTCTAAGGTGCTTCCTGTAAGAATTTACATTATGTCAGAGGATCCCGACGGTCTTGCGGGAATGGATCAGCAGAAAAATGCCGCTGCACGCAACGCAAGATACAAGATAACAAAGCAATACAGCGATGCTATGGAAAACAAATATCAGTGGTGTATTGCTGCAGTTCCGGGTGTGGATTGGGCTAAAAAGGTATTCCCGGGTCTTTCTGCGACTGCCGCAGTGGAGAAGCTTTGGAAAGCAATACTCTACACCTGCCGCGTAATAGATGAAAACGGCAAGTCTCTTAACCCCATAAACGAATGGAAGGCTCATAATGCAGATCTTTCGGCAAGATGCGAATACCTTAACAGCCTCGGAATAGAGACGCTCGAATATAAATCATCGAACGGTACGGACTTCAGGGTCGGATTTATGGAGAATGGTATCTTTCTTGCGGGCAAGGAGCAGGTGCTCGGCAAGAAAAACATATGGTACAATCCCAATATGCCGACAGAGGAAGTGTTCGTTACTCCTAAGAGAGGTGTGGCTGAGGGTATAGTATATTCTTCAAAGCCGCTCTCGTATTGCGGAGAGACCATTGACAATTTCAGCGTAAGATTTGAGAACGGTAAGGCGGTAGAGGTCAAGGCTGAGAAAAACGAGGAGCTTCTCAAAAAGATGATCTCGATGGACGAGGGAGCGGCATATCTCGGAGAATGTGCGCTCGTTCCTTATGATTCGCCTATATGCAAGAGCGGTATAGTATTTATAAACACTCTGTTTGACGAGAACGCCGCGTGCCATCTTGCTCTCGGAAGAGGGTTTAACAACTGCATAAGAGACTATGAGAAGTATACCCTCGAAGAGTGCAGGGAAATGGGCGTAAACGATTCTGTAATACACGTTGACTTTATGATAGGCACAAAGGATCTTTCTGTTGTTGCGGTAACAAAGAGCGGCGAGCGCATCCAAATATTCAAGGATGGAAATTGGGCTTTTTGATGTAAATCGCATCACGTGCTGAATATTAAACAACGCTAAATATAAATAAAATAGAAAACGTTACTTACGGCGTGTAAAATTTACGCCGCAGGTAACGTTTTTTGCTTTATCCGAATGTCGGTATCAATTTTTATTTATTTTAAAGTTACCGCTTACGGATTCAAAGTCTATTTCGAATTCTCCCCGTCCGTATCTATATTCGTTATTTGCCGAGCTTGTGGCAAAATCCGAAGAAAAACTTCCGCTGACAGTATCCATATCCGCGACAAATCCGCAAGGGAACTCGGCACAGATCAGTCGCGCGGTACCGCTTACGGTTTCTATCGAGCATTTTCCGAGCGAGCTTAAACATTCTTTGTAGCTTTCGAGATCCTCGCCGTCGTATCTGATGTTTATATCACCGGATACAGTAGAGCACTTGAGATTTTTGAATATTCCGCTAAGCTCAAGCTTTCCCGATACCGCCGAGACTTTGGCTTCGTTGTCAAATATTCCGTTCACGGTAATGCTTCCCGAGGTGGATTCACATTTTAACTTGCTTGAAGAACTGTCGTAAAGCTCTATCTTTCCGCTGGTCGTTTTGATATCTATTTCGTCATCTGCTGTGTTTTTCGTATGTATTCCGTTGAGCCTTATATCACCGCTTACCGTCTCTATGTCTGCTTCGGAGATATTGTATTGCAAGTCAAGATTTACGTTTGTCGATACAGCCTCGACCTTGATCTCGGAGATCATATCAACGGGTATCTTTACGGTAAGCTTCTTTTTTAAATTCGAGGAGCTTTTTCCAAACAGTCCGAATATCCAACCGCTTTTGTAATATTTTATACGAATTTTTCCGTCGTGTATTCTCCATCGCATAACGGTGTCATCATCAAGCGCTTTATCTGAGCTTTCGTACAGCTCAACAATGTCGCCATCATATGATATTATATCTATGCTTCCGTTTACCCAATCTATGTCAAGGGTATTGATGCCGTTAAGCTCTTCACGTGTGATTGTCGCATTGCCGGTATTATATTTATCATCGTCGGGATATTTGTAATTAATACTGCCGAAGTCAATATTAAAATTCCACACGTTGATATTCCAAAATGCAAAGCTCAACGTTGCGATAAGGATCACGGTCACAAGAGACCAGGCTATTACTCTTTTCATATTCTATACCTTCCTTCCTCAGCTTTTGTTTGATCGTTCACGAATAAGGTCAAAGATAGCATCAACAAGATTATCCAAAGCGGTAGCGATCAGAAACAATATCCATGTAATGTCCCATCTTTGAGTGTTGAAACTGATAATGAAATAAAGCGCAAAGGTTGTGATCCAAATTATCGATGAGATACCGTCGGGCGCTCCCTTTTTTTGTTTACTCTCTTCTATCTCATCAGCTTCATCCGAATAACTGTCAGCCGAGTAGCTTATGCCTCTTTTTTTGAGTGATTCTACTGTCATATATTTGGTTTTGTCCTTTACACATCCATCGTATACGAATATTGCCGTAGCTATTGCCGCCAGCGTGAACATTGAACCTACGCCGTACACATTTTGGATCAAGATAGGACATATAGGCGTACAAATATACATTGCAACTGCAATAGCACAACGTGCGGAATGTGAGCGACGCCTGCGATCAAACCTCTTGCGGTCCTCATTTAACGGTATGGCAACGGGATCTATTCCGCCTATGTATATTATAACCGCGGTTGCAACGGCTACCATCAGAAACAGCATAACTACTCCGAGTATATTTTGTATGATTACTACGGGAACGACGCAGAGCACGTAAAGCGATACGGCTACCGTCATAGCGAATGCTTTACGGGATCTGTATTTTTCGATCTCCTCGGGAGAGGGAAGGTTCCAATTGCTCAGGTCGATATTTTTATCTTTGGCTCTGTGTTCATCGCGCCTGCGGGTCTCCTCTGTATATGTTCCTGTTTCGGAGTCGGATCGTGTATCGGTGTTTATGTTCGTTTCGGTGTATGCTTGAACGTTGGATTCCTTAAGCTGTGTATCTTCGACGAGCTCGCGTATATCTCCTATGGCATCTATCGTATCTGCGTATGCCTTGTCGTAAGTAGCCCCGTCAGCCACAGCATCGTCAAATCTGTCGCAAAGATTTCGGAACATCTCGGAGCGTATGGCGCTCAGCTCTTCCGTTTCTTCGTATGGTGAAAATTCGGCGTATATGTAGGCCCTTAGCTTGTTTATGTAATAGCTTCTGTCGTTGTTCATTAAATATTCCCTCCGTCATGAGAAATGGTATCTATTAGATTTGAAATGATGATGCAGGCCTCTTTCCATTCGTCGAACAGTGCTCTGTATGCCGCTCTTCCTTTATCCGTTATCGAATAATACCTTCGTCGGGCACCTCCCGCCTCGCTGTCTCCCCAGTATGATACGATCATTCCGTCGCCTTCAAGTCGCTTGAAAGCGGAATACAAGGTAGCTTCTTTCAACTCAAATTTTCCTCCCGATTCACGGTTGATACATTTATTGATCTGATAGCCGTAGCTGTCCCCGTTTATCAGGTGTGCGAGTATGATAGTGTCTGTATGCCCTCGGATCAGATCCGATGTTATCGACATAGCGTTACCTCCATTTTATTTGTTGCTTTAAATGTATTATATCACAATATACCTCGCCTGTCAAGGTATCTCAAAAAAAAATTAAAAAAGCTGACAAAAATAAATGCCGGCTTAAGCCAATGATAGATTATGTCATAGATCCCCGATGCAGTCGTTTGTTGCGTATGAGACGGGCGCAAGGGGCGGCTATCCTCGATATAGACGTTTGCTGTCAGAAAATAAAGTCGGCGCCTCGGAAAAGGGAAGAAATATAAAATAATGTACGTTAATGGGCGATATCCTGAGTCGGTGCAAATGATTGTGACTCGGTACGAGAAAAAGCTGCCCCATTCTGCTTGATAAAACTTTAAAAAAGATTTCTTACATCAATAAATGTAAATAAATGTAACTATTGTAAACTTGTGTAAGACATCGTGTATTTTAACCTAAAAATCGCGCAGAAAACTATGCAAAAAGTCACATCGGCTGAACGTTTTTTGCACTTGATGAAAAAAGTTTTGAGATTTCTATTGATATTAAATTCGAAAAGTATTATAATGATGACACAAAAGTGGTGGAAATAGGGGCAAATAGGTTTAAAGTGGAGCGATTTCACGAACCTAAACGCTTATTTGACACCTTGAACGATAAAAGATAAAGACGAAAGATAAAAATGATCATACCCTCAGAAAGAGGGGAGGAAGGGAGGTACCGAGAATGTTAAGCGGTGAGTACAAACACACTGTCGATTCAAAAAACAGACTATTTATTCCGGCTAAGCATCGTGAAGAGCTCGGTGCCGCTCTCAAGATCGCAAGAACTCCCAGAGAAAGTTGTCTGCGCATATATTCAATATCGGCGTGGGAAGAATTCTGCGGAAAGCTGAGAGAAAAGCTCGACGGCAAAAGCGCCGATATGGCGATGAGGTTCTACAACCGAAACGCGGAGACGGTGGAGCCCGATTCACAGGGAAGAGTTACCGTTCCGTCGGAACTTCTGAAATGCGCGGGCGTGAGCCCGGAGCACCGCGAGGTCGTTGTGGTAGGTTGCGGCGGATATGCCGAAATCTGGTCGGCTGCCAATTACGAGAAGCTTATCGAAGAGGAGAACGCGGATCTTATCAGCGCGTTACTCGATTCGGTCGGACTGTGATCTGCGCATTATGTCTGCTTAACTATTGATGATAAATCATACATATAACAAGAATAATAACGGGATGTAAAAAATGAGTATAGAGTTTTCACACCGTTCGGTACTGCTTGACGAATGTATAGAAGGACTTGCAATAAAGCCCGACGGAATATACGTTGACGGAACCTGCGGCGGAGGCGGGCATTCCTTTGAGATAGCCAAAAGACTTACGACAGGAAGGCTGATCGGAATAGATCAGGACGAAGATGCGATCCAAGCCGCAAGCAAAAGGCTTTCGGTGTACGGCGATAAGATAACTATGGTACGCAGTAACTTTTCCGAGCTTACCGACATATGTAAGGATCTCGGGATCGAAAGGATCGACGGACTTCTGATAGATCTCGGAGTATCTTCCTTTCAACTTGACGAGGCGGAGCGCGGATTTTCGTACAGCGCAGATGCGCCTCTCGATATGCGAATGGATCAACGCAAAGAGCTTTCGGCGTACGATGTCGTAAATACTTACTCAGAGGAAGAGCTGAGGCGTATACTGTTTGAGTACGGAGAAGAGAAGTTTTCCGCAAAGATCGCCGAAAGGATCGTAAGTGAAAGAAGCCGATCGCCTATTAAAACCACTTTGGAGCTTTCCGAACTGATCAAAAGCGCGATCCCTGCGGCGGCAAGAAACGGCGGACATCATCCCGCAAAGCGAAGCTTTCAAGCCATCCGCATAGAAGTAAACGGAGAACTTGATGTTATATCACCCGCGATAAATTCGGCGGCTTTGCTCCTCAATAAGGGCGGAAGAATGGCGATAATAACCTTCCATTCGCTCGAGGACAGGATAGTAAAACAAACGTACGCAAAGCTTGCGGAGGGCTGTATATGCCCCAAGAGCTTTCCTGTGTGCGTGTGCGGTAACAAGCCGAAGGTAAAGATAATCACAAAAAAGCCCATACTTCCGAGCTCAAAGGAGCTCGAAGAAAATCCGCGTTCAAGAAGCGCAAAGCTTCGCGTGGCGGAAAAAATTTAGATCATTTCTGTAAAGGAGTACGGCGATGGATGCACAGTCGAGTATTTCAAATCCTATAATTGAAAATCTTTGCAAAAGATACGCATCCGGGCGTGTCGTAAAGACCCGTGCTGAGATAGCAGCCGAGGAAAGGGCGAGAACGCTTGAAAAAGTCACCTGTACCGAGGCGGAGACTGTTGAGATAAAGGAAGAGGTCATAGAGTCATATAAGAACGGAAGCGAATATATGACGAGTGAGGCATTTGCGGAGATGTTCCGTGCAAGACGACGTGTAGGTCGCACGGATATCGGTGCGAACATCGAAGCCCCCTCAGCAGGGAATGCAGGCGAGAGAAGATCGACGGTGGCGTCATACAGCGAAGGCTTGCACGATGCTGATAGCGCTTGTACGGCTGAGTATTCCGAAAATATCGAAGACACAGAGATATACGAAGCGTATAACAGGATCGACATCGGCGAGAAGGAGATATCGGCATCGGCTGAAAACCTCAGAAGGATCAATTCGAGAAAAAATGTGATATCGAGGATATGGTGCTATCTTCCCGTGGCTTTTGCCGCGATCAAGGATTGGATCGACTACGATCCTAAGGTGTTGAGGATCAAGAGACACAAAAAAAGCTTTCCTTTGGTAGCTTTTGCCGCAGTGGTAGTAATAGCGGTGGCACTTTTCCTTGTCGTTTCCGGCTCGGTAAAGCTTATGGAAGCAGACAGCGAGATAGCAGAGCTCAAGAGTCAGATAAGCAAGATAGAGGATACCGAAGCACTTTTGAATTCGAGACTTGAGGAAAAGAACAATCTTGCCGAGATAGAGCGTATAGCGTCAGAACATTTGGGAATGATCAGAAGCGAATACGTTTCCGTTAGATTTGTTGACGGTATGAGCAAGGGATCAAAGAATAACGGCGTCGTTTCGCTTTACAAGACGGACGATGAAAAGGGCAAGTCGGACAATGCGGTAATAGGCACTTTGCTGAGTGCTCTCGGATTCGGAAAGTAATATAATAATATCGAAATTTACAACTACACATAAATTGTTGGCGTAATACCGTGCCGCGCTAATATGTTTCCCCGACATATTGCGGCTGCGGCTGCGTCATCGGAAAAAGAGCAAAAACTCTTGTGGCAACTGAATATGGTGGATGAATCTTGAAAGAACTGCCACCATCCCCAAGCGTTGTGGCAGACGCAAGGAGATATTTCTTTCGGACTGTAAAGGCGGCGATCCTAAGTAAAAAACGGATTTCCGCCTTTACTTTATGAAAAAATATGATATAATGATATTGGAGCAAGCCTCAAAAAGTCTTTCTGTCTCCAAAAAATCGGAATTATTCGGGGCAGGCGACTGTATAATTAAATGTAAAGGAGTGATCGTATGGCTACACTTGATTTTCGCCGCATAAGCACAAAAAACTTAAAACGCTCTACTGTAGCCGCATTGGTGATAATACTTGTGGCAGCTATCTTGCTCTGCAGGATCTTTTGGCTTCAGACGGCGGGATTTGAAAAATATCAGGGGCTCGTCATAAATCAGATGACGACCGAATCTACAATAAAAGCAAACCGAGGCAAGATCTACGATACTAACGGTAATATACTTGCAACGAGCGTTACCGCATACAGGGTATTTATCTCTCCGAGAACGATAGCCTCTGCACAGAAGGAGCTTGATGAGGCAAAGGCAAGCGGAGATTACAGTGCCGAGATAAAGGTCGATAACTATGCGGAGCTTATATCGCGAAGACTCTCCGATATACTTGATGTAACTTATGACAAGGTCAAGGAGAACACGGAATACACTCAATATCTTGATAGGACTATCGCACGTAACGTCGACGAGGAAAGCGCGGAAAAAGTCCGCAAATTCATTTCGGAATATAAGCTTAATGATATGGTATATCTTGAAGCAACAAGCAAAAGATACTATCCTTACAGCGATCTTGCGTCTCACGTTATCGGATTTACAAGCAGTGACGGCTCTGGACTTTACGGGCTTGAATTGAAGTATAATTCATATCTTGAAGGCAAGGACGGAAAGATCATAACCGCAAGAGACTCGCTTGGAAATGAAATGCCGTACGAATATGAAAGCTATATTGCGGCTGAGGACGGATATGATATCATTACTACACTTGATGAGCATATTCAAGCGGTGCTTGAGGAACAGCTCTATGCGACGTTGCAGGAGTGCCAAGCGTCAAACCGAGCTTGCGGTATCGTCGTAGATGTTGATACAGGTGCCGTTCTCGCTATGGCTACATCCGAAGGTTTTGACCTAAACACCCCCCGCGAGCTCAACGATTATTACAGTGAAGTGCTCGCGGAAAGCGGATACGCTGAGGGAACCGATGAGTACAACAAGCTTCGTCAGGAGCTTCTGTTTGAAATGTGGCAGAACAAGGCGATAACCGATACTTATATGCCGGGTTCAACATTTAAAGTAATTACCACTGCCATGGCGCTTGAAGAAAAAAAGGTCAGCGTTACCGAGATGTTTAACTGCTCCGGAGGAATGACTTTTGCGGGACGTCTTATAAAATGCCATAAGCTCAATGGTCACGGAAGCGTTACCTTTGCACGCGGCTTACAAGAGTCCTGCAACCCTGTACTTATGACGGTCGGACTTAGGCTCGGAACGGATCTTTATAAGAACTATTTCGACGCATTCGGATATTCCGAAAAGACGGGTATAGATCTTCCCGGAGAGGCAAACAGCATATTTTTCGATCCTTTTAACGAGATCGACTTGGCGGTCGCTTCGTTCGGTCAGAACTTTAAGATCACTACGCTTCAGCAGATATGCGGTATCGCCGCGGTAGCCAACGGCGGATATCTTGTCACTCCGCACGTGGTCGACAAGGTAATAGTTAATGACGGAAACACCGTATATGAGAATTAAACGGAAGTAAAGCGTCAGGTGGTCAGCACGGACATCTGTAATGTTATAAACGAAATACTTGAGGGCGGCGTTTCGGGCGGATTCGGAGGCAAAAACTGTTACGTTGCCGGATATAAGATCGCGGCTAAAACGGGTACGTCTGAGAAAAAGGATAAGCCGGACGAAAACGGAGAATATTCTCTTCGCGTTGCCTCTTGTATCGCCTATGCACCTGCGGACGATCCTAAGGTCGCTATGATACTTATGGTAGATGAGCCTCGCGTCGGAACACGTTACGGAAGCCTTGTCGCGGCACCTTACGTAGCAAACGTAATGGCGGATATCCTTCCTTATATGGGAATAGAACCTCAATATACGGACGAGGAGCTTGCAAAGCTTGCGGTGGAGACTCCCAATTTTGTTTATTGGTATCCCGAGCAGGCTAAGAAGTATGCCGAAGCATCGGGTTTTGAGGTCGAGATCGTGGGCGAGGGAAAATTTGTTACAAGTCAAGTACCCGCCGCCGGAACAAGCGTTGAAAAGGGCTCGGCTAAGGTCATATTCTACCTTGGAGACAGCCAGCCCGAGAAGACGGTGACCGTTCCAAACGTAATTGGAAAGACGGCTAACGCCGCAAACAGTCTCATAATCAATTCGGGACTTAATATCAAGATACAGGGTTCCAACAATTATTTGAGCGGCACGGGAGCTGTCGTCGTGTCACAATATCCCGCCGCAGGAGAAAAGATCAAAAAGGGTGATGTCGTAACCATAGTAATGCGTTATATGGACGAAAACAACTGACGTTTACGCGCGACGTTGAATATCAAGGATAATAATTTCAAGCTTAATATTCAACGGAGGAATACCATGAAGCTTTCAGAGCTTGTTTCAGATCTTGAAGGTCTGAACATTATAATAAACGGAAGAGGCGTCACGAGCGGCTCTGCTTTGCTCGATGAGATAAGCGAGATCGATATAAAAAGCGTCGTCACAGATTCAAGACGGGCAGAAAATGGCAGTCTTATGATATGTATTGACGGTGTGAAATGCGATGGAAATGATTACGCCGCGGATGCGATAAAAGGCGGCGCAATAGCACTTGTTACCGAGCAAGCAGAAAGGCTTTGCCGCCTTTGTCCAAAGGATACCGTCATCATAGAGACGGACAACGCAAGACGTGCTTGCTCATACATTTACGATAAATGGTACGGGAAGCCGTCGAAAAGGCTTAAGTTCATAGCCGTGACGGGTACCAACGGCAAAACATCGGTAACCTTTATGCTCAAGAGCATATTCGAGTCTGCTTTTATAAAGTGCGGACTTATCGGAACTGTCAGATGTTATTCCGATAAACGGGTACTTAACTATATCAGTCACGATCCGAGTGCGGCGATGACTACACCGGATCCCGAACAGCTTTACGCTTTGCTCAAAGATATGGCGGATGACGGAGTCGAGTATGTTTTCCTTGAGGCGACCTCTCATTCTTTGGCACTTGAGAAGCTTGCTCCGATAATGTTTGAGGCGGCGGTCTTTACAAATCTTACTCCGGATCATCTTGACTTTCACAAGAATATGGAGAACTACTTTTCGGCTAAGGCAAAGCTTTTCAGGCGTTGCAGGCTCGCGGTAATAAATGCCGATGATAAGTATGCGGCAAGGCTCAAATCAGAGGTGCTTTCGGAAGGACAGTGCCGAGGCGTAAGTTGCTCGACAAAATACAGTTTTTCTGATTATTATGCTTCCGATACGGTAAACAAGGGTGTAAACGGATGCGAATATAAGCTCATAAGCCGTGGTTTGCTTATGAATATCCAATGCAGGATCCCCGGAAGCTTCACGGTGATGAATTCACTTGAGGCGGCTGCGGTAGCGATAGAGGTCGGCATCTCTCCTGTCACAGTTCACGATGCGCTTGCGGCGCTTGTGGGGATCGATGGACGTATGGAGAGCGTTTCGCTTTGTCCCGGCGCAAACTTCTCGGTCTTTATCGACTATGCTCATACCCCGGACGCACTTGAAAATCTGCTTTTGACCGTAAGAGGCTTTCGCCGAAAAGGGCAGAGGATCGTGTTGCTCTTCGGATGCGGCGGAGATCGGGACAAGGGCAAGCGAGCCGTGATGGGTGACATCGCAGCACGTCTTGCAGATAAGGTAATAGTTACATCGGACAATTGTCGTACAGAGCCTCCGGAGAAGATAATAGATGATATACTCAAAGGTATAGGCAGGGATGTAAGCTATACCGTGATACCCGACAGAAAATGCGCTATCGAATACGCAATAAAGGAAGCTCGGTACGGTGACATCATACTTCTTGCAGGCAAGGGGCACGAGACCTACGAGATAACCGCAGCGGGAAAAAGACCGTTCAACGAAAAAGAGATCGCCTCGGAAGCGGCAATAAGATACTATTCGGCGGGAGGAAGATAAATCTGATCCCACGAAACAACATATGAAACGGAAAGGGAATTTTATATGAAGATTGGATTTTCGGGTAACAGATCAGATCTTGATCGTTCAAAAATCAAATATCTTACGTTATCCGAAATAGCCGAGGCTGTCGACGGAAGAATCGTCGGTGGCACCGATGCCGAGGATATAAGGGTGTACGGTATGTGTACCGATTCAAGGGAAGCCGAGACGGGTGTGATGTTTGCCGCTATCAAAGGCGAACGGACGGACGGTCATAATTATATAAGCACAGCGTGTCAAAAGGGCTGTGATTGCTTCCTTTGCGAAAGAGTGCCGACAGAGGAAGATAGCGTGAGCGTGAATCCTAAGATCGGATTCGTTCTGGTAAAGGACGCCGTAAAAGCACTTGCGGATCTTGCAAAATATTATACCCAAAGGCTTAGCGTCAAGACCGTTGGAATAACCGGAAGCGTCGGCAAGACGACGACCAAGGAATTTATCGACTGCGTTTTGTCTCAGCGTTTTGTGACGCACAAAACCGAAGGAAATTATAACAGTGCGATAGGACTTCCGCTCGTCGTGCTTGAAACCCCTTCGGATACCGAGATACAGATACTTGAAATGGGAATGGGAAATAAGGGAGACATCGCTTACCTTTCGGATATTGCCGTTCCCGATATCGGAATAATAACGAATATAGGACACGCGCATATTGAAGCGCTTGGATCAAGAGAGAATATCTGCAAAGCAAAGCTTGAGATCACAGAAAGTATGAAAAAAGGCTCGGTCCTTTTGCTGAACGGAGATGAACCCTTGCTTGACAGTTATGCGGATCCCGATCTGACGGTTTACAGAGTGTCGCTGAAAAATGACAGAGCCGATATATTCGCGCAAAACATAAAGCTCGGATTTGGATATTGTTCCTTCGATATAGTCGACAAGATATCTCATAAGGTATGCTCGGATGTAATTATAAACACATCCGGAGAACATAATATATATGCCGCACTTTTTGCATATGCGGTGGGGTGCACTGTTTTGGAAATGGATGAGTCCGAGATACGCTCGGGGCTTGGAAAATATCAAAGCGTCGGATTGAGGCAAAAAATAACACAGATCAAAGGAAATACCCTAATTGAGGATTGTTATAACGCAGGTCCGGAGTCAATGGCGGCTTCTTTGGCAAACCTTCGGAATATGGGAAAGGTTTCGGGCAGAGGAACGCTGGCGGTTCTCGGAGATATGCTTGAGCTCGGAGACGAGACCGCAAGACTCCACAGATATGTAGGGAGAGTTGCGGCAGAGATCGAGCCGAGATATCTCGTACTGTTCGGTGAGCAAGCTCAATATATAAAAGAAGGCGCACTTGAGGGAGGATATCCTTGTGATCGGATCTGCCTGTTTGGAGCGGACGAGCGCTCGGAGGCGGCGAAAAAGATAGTCTCGCTGATGAGCGGAGAAGATATAGTATTATTTAAAGCAAGCAGAGGAATGAGGGCGGAGCTGATATCTGACGCCGTCAAAGACATATTAAGTTGAAGGAGTACTCAAGATGAACAAGGAATATATGATATCTGCGGCAATTATCATACTGAGCGTTTTCGTGCTCACGGTCGCGATCGAGCGAAAGCTGATACCCATCTTAAAATCGCACAAAGCGGGGCAGAAGATACTCGAGATCGGTCCAAGATGGCACAAGAGCAAGGAGGGTACACCTATTATGGGCGGACTTGCTTTTATAGTGGCAACTCTTGCAGTTATGACAGTGGCGTTCATAACAGCACTTTGCAGACATGAAAATGCTATGCTCATACCGCTTGCGTTGACCTACGGACTTGCAGTATTTAACGGCGCGATAGGATATATGGATGACTATACGAAGCTCATAAAAAAGCAGAACGAGGGCTTTAAGGAATATCAGAAATTCACTTTGCAGGTGCTTATCGCTGTTATCTACACGGTCGCTATGATAAAGACCGGTAACCTTGGCACAGAGCTCGTTATTCCTTATTCGGATATTTCATTCGATCTCGGTTGGTTTTATTATGTTATAGTGGTTGTATTTATCGTCGGGATGGCAAACAGCTCAAACTTTACCGACGGAGTTGACGGACTTTTGAGCTCTGTCACGGCGGTTATATCCGTATTCCTGATAGTGATGGGATTTTTGCTTGACAGCAAGGGCGTTATAATGCTCTCGTCGGCACTCTTTGGATCGGTGTGCGGATTTTTGGTATATAATTTTTATCCGGCAAGAGTTTTTATGGGTGACACGGGCTCGCTTTTTATCGGCGGCGCGATAGCGGGCGCGGCTATTATGACAAATCAATTGATAATAGTTCTTATTGCTTCGGTGATATTTGTTACCGAGACGGCTTCGGTAATACTTCAGAGAGCATACTTCAAGCTGACTCACGGCAAGCGCCTGTTCAAGATGGCACCGATACATCATCATTTCGAAATGCTGAAGTGGAGCGAGATAAAAATAGTTGCGGTCTTTTCATTTGTAACATTGATCTTTTGCGTTATAGCATTTTTTGGACTTTAAATTACGGACTTTCACAGAATATAATGAAAAACGGAGGAAGCCTCGATGAACGCGGGTATTGAAAGAAGAAATATATCCGACAGCGAAATAAAAAAGGATACGTATTCGGGAGACAGCTTTCTTGCAAGAGGGGGCGTTGATACATGGTTCTTGCTCATAGTTATGGGTATCGTGTTCTTCGGAATGATAATGTCATTCAGCGCAAGCTCGGTATATGCGAAGCTTTATCACGATGACAGTACCTATTTCTTTAAGCGTTACTGCATATATCTCGTGCTTTCTATCGGTATGACGGCTCCTTTTGTGATATTCACACGTCCTTGGCATTGGAGACTCTTTGCCATCGGCTCTTACGCTGCGTCCGTGCTCCTTTTGATGCTCGTGCCGATAATAGGAAAAGAATACGGCGGTGCCAAGCGTTGGATCCAGATAGGGCCGGTTACGATCCAGCCCTCGGAGATAGCAAAGCTTGCGCTCGTGCTTATGCTTGCACTCTATATGAGCAGATATATAAAGGAGATCGACGATAACGGCAAGAAGGGCTTTGTATACGGTGCATTTATACCGCTTTGTATGACGGGCTTGCTCTGTGTTCTGACTATGCTCGGAAAGCATATATCGGGACTTATGATCATCGGTATGCTCGGCGTTTGCGTAATGTTTATGGGCGGCACAAAGGTAAAGTGGATACTTTCGCTCATAGGTTTAGTGGCATTTGCGGGAATTTTGCTTATAACCTTGCTTCCGTATGCACAGGAGCGCGTGTCGACTTGGTGGAATATAGAAGAGGCGGACGCACTCGGAGAGGCGTGGCAGACGCTTCAGGGGCTTTATGCGATAGGCTCGGGCGGGCTGTTCGGGCTGGGACTTGGTAACAGCCGACAAAAGTTCGGATACGTTTCTCAGCCGCAAAACGATTTTATATTTACTATCATTTGCGAGGAGCTCGGCTTTCTCGGAGTACTTATCGTCGTAGGACTTTTCGGACTTCTCGTCTGGAGAGGCTTCGTAATAGCCAAAAATGCACCCGACAGGTTCTGCTCACTTGTCGTGTACGGACTTACGATAAAGGTTGCACTTCAAACGCTTATGAATATAGCGGTCGTTACCAATATGATGCCGAATACGGGTATATCTCTCCCGTTTTTCAGTTCGGGCGGCTCGTCGCTTGCATTGCAAATATTTGAGATGGGAATAATCCTTTCAATATCACGTTATTCCACAGTGAAAAGATAACAAACAATAAAATCGGAAAAAGGGGATCAATATGAGAGTAATAATGAGTGGCGGCGGTACGGGCGGTCATACTTACCCCGCGATCGCGATCGCGGATACGATCAAGGCGAGCTTTCCCTCGTCGGAAATTATATTAACGGGCAATAGCTACGGTATAGAGAAACGTATCGCCAAAGAGGCGGGATATGAATTTGTTGAGGTCGAATGCAGTGGGCTGAGCCGTTCTCTTTCGCCAAAGAATATCAGGACTGCCTATCTTGCCCTTACGTCGCCAAAACAGGGAAGAGCGCTCATAAGAGATTTTAAGCCCGATATCGTTATAGGAACGGGAGGATATGTCTGCTGGCCGACGGTAAAAGCCGCATCACAGCTCGGCATTCATTGCGCTTTGCACGAATCCAATTCGGTTCCCGGGCTTGCGGTCAAAATGCTCAAGGGGAGTGTCGATAGGATATGGACAAATTACGAGGAGACTATTTCTCTCATCGGACGTCCGAAAAAATCCATTCGTGTCGGCAATCCGATAAGAAGCACATTTACTACGGTGTCTGCCGAGGATGCCAAGAAAAAGCTCTATAATGGCAAGGATTACCGATATTGCGTGCTCTCCTGCGGAGGAAGCATCGGTGCGGAAAGACTTAATGAGTGTGCGGTGGATCTTATGGCTCAGTATGTATCGAAGCATCCCGAGATGCTCTATATTCATATTACAGGAAAGCACAAGTATGATCAGACCTACGCAAGATTTTGCGAGCTCGGACTTGATAAGCTCGGCAATGTACGGCTTTTGGACTATACCGATGAGATGCCTGTTCTTATGGGGGCTGCCGATATCGTAATATCAAGATCGGGCGCACTTACGCTTTCGGAGCTTGCGCTTACGGGTAAGGCATCGGTGCTCGTTCCGTCTCCGAATGTTACGAATAATCATCAGTATTACAACTCAAAGGCGCTTGCGGATAAAGGTGCCGCCGTTATGATGGAAGAAAAGGATCTTTGCGTCGAAAGAATGGTGAGCGTGATCTCGACGCTTGCAGACAATGCGATCGAAAGAAAGAACCTTGAAAGAAACATCAAAAAGTTTGCTTTTCCCGATGCAAATCAAAGGATACTTGAAGACATCGTAAGACTTACGGGAGTTGAAGGTTAAAAACATATGTTTAAAGAGGTTACGATATGAAGACCGACCGTTTCGATAAAGATATTCCGATCACGGATTTTGAAGGAACATTAGATCCGGAACGCTTTTGCGAGCCGGGGACAAGGACTGCGGGTGCACACAGAAAGGCTTCTGTGCTTATTCTTGGCGTGCTCGGCGTTTTTCTCACCTTCACCGCGGTCTATCTCATACTCAACAGCTTTAAAATAAGTAATATAACCGTCGTCGGAAACAAGTCTTACAGTGAGGCTGAGATCATTGCCGCGGCAGGCTTGAATATCGATAAAAAATTTATGAGATACAGCTCAGACGAAGCGGAGGCGGCACTTCTCGAGGCTTGCCCCGCTGTCGAGTCGGTAAGCATAGATAAAAAATTTCCTTCGGGCGTGACGGTGACCGTGACTGAAGCCGAGGTGATCTTCTATACTTTTTTCGGAGATAAATGGTACTCTTTGACGGACAAGCTCAAGGCGGTGGAAGAGGCAAGACACGCCGACAGGTTTAAAGAGCGCGGACTCTTGCTTCTCGAGTTGCCTCAAGCCGATGGATTTGAAGTGGGAAAAACGCCTACGTTCGGCAGCATCGGATACGGATCCGAATATCTTTGGAGCTTTGCCGAGGAATTTTGCGGGCAGAAGGATAGGGGCACATTTGATATTTCCCATATATCCCATATATCACTGTCCGAAAAATTTAGTATAACCGTTTTTCTTAACGATGGAAGTCTTATCATTCTCGGAAGCGCGGATAATACAGGGCGCAAGCTCGAAAAGGCAAGCGCGGTTATTGATTCAATGCGTGATGAAACCGAAAAGCCTTTGAGAATTGATGTTACGGATCCGGAAAAAGCAATATGCAGGGTGATCGAGTGACGTATGATCATTGCAAAAATGAATAAAGAAAAAATAAATAGTAAAATATGAAAAAACTATAAAAAAGCTCTTGAAAAAATCAAGAAAAAATATTATCATAATATAAGAACTATTCTTAATTTACAATAAGTGAAGATACATAATAATCGGGAGGATGTTAAAATGATATTTGAACACGATGACAGCAGTGAAGTAGGCGTTAGCATAAAAGTATTTGGCGTAGGCGGAGGCGGTAACAACGCAGTAAACAGGATGATCTCCGCAAATATCAGAGGTGTAGGATTCGTAGCCATTAATACAGACAGACAGGCGCTTCGCCGCTCCGACGCTCCCAATCAGATAGTTATCGGAGAAAAGATCACTAAGGGTTTCGGCGCAGGAGCCGATCCTACAATAGGCGCACGCGCGGCTGCCGAGTCCATTGACGATATTAAGGCTATGCTCGCAGGCGCGGATATGGTATTTATCGCGGCAGGTATGGGAGGCGGAACAGGCACGGGCGCGGCTCCCGTTGTTGCACGTGTAGCGCGTGAGATGGATATCCTTACTGTCGGTATCGTAACAAAGCCGTTTGAATTTGAGGGAAAGAAGAGAATGGAGCGCGCCGAGGCAGGTATCGCCGAGCTCAGTCAATATGTTGACTCCCTTGTCGTTATTCCCAACGAGAGACTTAATCAGACATCGGAAGCGAGGGTGACTCTGCAGAATGCCTTCGGTATCGCGGACGATGTTCTCAGACGCGGCGTTCAGAGCATTTCCGAGCTTATTAATATGTCCGCGTTCATAAACCTTGACTTTGCCGACGTTACCTCAATTATGAAGGACGCGGGCTACGCTCATATGGGGGTAGGCTCGGCAACGGGTAAGGATAAGGCTACGCAGGCAGCAAATGAGGCTATCTCGAGCCCCTTGCTTGAAACCTCGATCAAGGGCGCAAGAGGCATACTTATCAGCATTACGGTATCTCCCGATGTCGGACTTGAGGACGTAACGCTCGCGTCGACTATGATCAAAAACGAGGCTCATCCCGACGCCAATGTCATTTGGGGAGTTGCGTTTGACCAGGATCTTGAGGACGAGATGAGGATCACCATTATCGCTACGGGATTTGATAAGAAGCCCGAGGACGACGAGTCCGCAGAGGACAACGAGGAAGATAATGATACCGATACTGATGAGAGCGCGGATGAAAGGCAGACAACATCGGAGGACGACTTTGATATGCTCTTTGATCATCTCAAGAGGATCCACTGAGAAAATATCTTAATGATACAATAAAGCACAACACCGCAAGGAGCTTTGCCGAATAAACGGTCTTCTCCTTGCGGTGCTGCTTTTTTACCTTGATATATTCGTACATTATCCGGTCGTTACGGCACTGTACTCTCTGTCGAGCTCGGCGAGTATCTCATATTCGGAAAACGACAACCTTTCTCCCGCAACGAGCTGATAGTCCTCATGCCCCTTTCCTGCCAAAAGCACGATATCTCCGTCCTCAGCCATATCAAATGCGGCTTGTATTGCCTCCTTACGGTCGTATATCTCGGTGCATCTGTCTTCCTTACGGCAGTCTATAAACGCCTGTTTTATGTCTGACGTTATTCTTGAAACGGGCTCATAGTCGGGATTATCTGCGGTGAGTATTGAAAAATCCGAGAGCTCTGCCGCGACTTTTCCAAGCTCCGCCCTTCGTCCGTACGTCCGCCCGCCGACGGAGCCGAATACGGTTATGATCCTTCCGTGAGGATAAGCCTTAAGTGTGCTGAGCACCGAGAAAAGGCTCGCTTGGTTATGTGCATAATCTATTACAAAGGTTACATTCGGCTTGGATATGGATCTGAAGGTCTCGAATCTGCCCCGTATCCTTGCACTTGCAAGCGCTTTCGAAGCGCGTTCGCAGGATATTCCTATCGAATCGCAAAATGCAAGTACCGCAAGGGCGTTATAAACGCTGAACTCCCCCGGAGTCGTTACGCATACACGCACAGACCCGATCGGATAACCCGGTGAGGCGGAGGATTTTACGCAGTCAAATTCGGTTCCGAGGATTCCATCGCTTCTGAATGACGCAAGATTTTCTGCATATAATCCGATATCGGATCTTAATGAATAAGGATACAGCACGGCATTTTTGCAGGATCTGAATACATCATCGAACTGCGGCTCATCTGCATTATATATTATGCTCTCAGCACCGTATTCGGTAAACAATTTAGCCTTACAGCTCATATAGTGCTCGAATGAAGGATGCTCGATTCCGCCTATATGATCGGCTGATATGTTGGTGAATATGCAGGTATCGAATTTGATACCGTATACGCGGTCTTGCCACAGTGCTTGAGATGAGACCTCGATTATAACGTATTTAATATTCATATCTCGCATTTTTACGAGATTTTCGTATATCACTGCCGCCTCCGGGGTCGTGTTGGGCGTACCGTAATTTTTATCGGCGAATATGATGCCGTTCGTGCCTATGTATCCGCTTGAAAGCCCGAGCGTGTCGAGCACATGTTTTATGAGCAGCGCGACACTCGTTTTTCCCTTTGTTCCCGTGATGCCGACGATGTGCATATCTCGATCCGGATGTGAATAAAATTCTCCCATGAGCCGTGCCAGAGCCTTTCTCGAGTCTTTGACGGTTATAAGCACGGTACCGTAGGGGAGACCGTCGATATGCTTTTGAGCGATAATTATCCTTGCGCCTTTTTCGTATGCGTTCAGTGCAAAGTCATGACCGTCGTATTGCGCGCCCGATACGCATACAAAAATACAGTCTTTGTGCGCCTTTCTTGAGTCCGAGCATATATGCGTTATTTCCGTGTCGAGACGTTCTGAAAGCAGTCTTTGATTATTTACTTTATGATCCTCAAGAGCGTGTAAAAGCGTTGCTAATTTCATTGAAGAGCTCCTTCATCAAAGAATTTCGGCTCACAGCTTGCCAAAAAGCTTTTCTCGAGCGAGTTTTGGTGATGCTTGAGTATTTGGTCATATTCATCGGAAAGCGGTTCTATGACGGGTATCTCCTCGCGGATCCTTGATGCGAGCTCATCCAAAGCCCGTCGCAGAGCAAATTCCTTTTTACAGTTTTTTGGCAGATCTATCTGACTTTGACGGTCGAAAATATATTTGGAATATCTCGGAAGATGACCGATGAGGTACACCCTCTCGGGATATCTTGTATTCAGCTTTATGGCGGTGAACAATGCTCTGAGTCCGTCGCCTATGATGACAAATGCCCAGCCGTTCGGAAGTGCCTCGGCGTATATATCTTTCATTTTTGACCTCGGATAGTGACATATTAAATGTAAAACGGAATATTTTCCATATATACCTATATCATAACATATTCTCTAAAAAAATACAATATCATTTTTGTGTGTAAATTATTCCATTTTTAGCGGGATGTTAATAATATTTTGTTTTTTACCGAATGTTAAAAGAGAACAGTAGCATTTGTAAATAAAATGATCTATAATTGTCAAGATGCTTTTGCTACGATGGCACTTTGTGTAAAGGAGGTGCGGATATATGAAGTTAAAAACGACAGTGGAGCTCTTTTCAAAGATGCCAACACTTGAAACCGAGCGGTTGATACTAAGAAAAATGTGTCCGTCCGACAGATCGGATATGTTTGAATATGCCTGCCTCGATGATGTCACGAGATATCTTCTTTGGCAGCCTCATTCGGATGATGAATACACGTTGCAATACCTCAGATATATCGAATCAAGATACAAGAGCGGAAGCTTTTACGATTGGGCGGTCGTACTTAAGGACAGCGGAAAGATGATAGGCACATGCGGCTTTACGCGCTTTGATCACGAATCCGACTGCGCCGAGATAGGTTATGTTATAAATCCGCGATACCGAGGGATGGGGATAGCGGCTGAGGCGGCGCGCGAGGTGGTCAGATTTGGATTTGAGAGGCTCGCACTTCATAGGATAGAAGCCAGATTTATGTACGGAAACGAAGCCTCTCTCCGAGTTATGCAAAAGCTCGGAATGAAATTTGAGGGCTATCACAGAGACGCGATGCTCGTTAAAGGGAGCTACCGTACGATAGGTGTATCTTCTATACTGAGGAACGAGTACGAAAAATTTTATTGATTGAATACGGTGTGACTTTCACGGCGATAATAGGGATAACCCCGGAAGATCCTTCGGATCTTTCGTCGTAATCCCTTTTTTTATGCGAAAGGAAGTATTTATGGAAACATATTCATTGCAAAACGACATTTTAGAAAAGCTTAAAGGCACAAAGACCGAGGAAAATCTTCACACCGCACTGAGCGCCGAGTCCCAGGCACATTTGCGCTATCTTTGGTTCTCAAAAAAAGCTAAGCAGGACGGGTACGTCGAAATCTCGAGAAATTTCGAGGAAATAGCGAACAACGAAAAGGAACACGCAGAGATCTGGTTCAAATATCTCGGCGGCTGGAGCAGTACGGAAAAGAACCTCGATACCGCGGCGAACGGCGAGCATTTCGAATGGGATACTATGTATTTTGAATTCGCTGAGACTGCGCGCAAGGAAGGACTTGATGCGATCGCATTTCTCTTCGACAAGATCGCCGATATCGAAAAGACTCACGAGATAAAATACGCAACGATGCGAGATGCAGTCAAAGATGGCAGCGTCTTCACCTCCGATGATGCAAATCAGAAATGGGTATGCCTCAATTGCGGATACGTGGTAAGCGGAAAAGAGCCGCCGAAGATATGTCCCGCCTGTTCGCATCCGCAGGGATACTTCAAGAAAGAAAAGAAATGCTGAAATGCGAATAGTCAAAAAGGAGCGGTCATCAAACGCCGCTCCTGAATTTTTTATGGATCTTATTTATTATTTATTGTTTGCTTCGCCTTTCTTTGCGTTAAGTATAAGGTTGATCACTATACCGAGAACGAGAGCGCAGGCGATCGAGGTTATTGTGACCTTGCCGAAGGATACGACAAGACCGCCGATACCCGTGATAAGAATAACGGAGACTACGAAAAGATTTTTGTTATCCTCAAGATCGATCTGCTGGATCATCTTGAGACCTGATACTGCAATAAAACCGTAAAGCGTTACGCATACACCGCCCATAACGCACGGAGGGATAGAGTCGAGAAATGCAACGAAGGGGGAGAAGAAAGCAATAATTATCGAACCGATAGCCGCCGCGGTGATGGTTATTACGGAAGCATTCTGAGTGATAGCTACGCATCCTACCGATTCGCCGTATGTAGTGTTGGGACAACCGCCGAAGAATGCACCTGCTACGGATCCGACACCGTCTCCGAGGAGAGTCCTGTGCAGACCGGGATCCTCGAGAAGATCGCTTTCGATTATAGTAGAGAGATTTTTATGATCGGCAATATGCTCCGCGAAAACTACGAAGGCTACGGGCACGTATGCTACGGCAAGAGTGCCGAGATATGCCGCATCGATGTGCTTGAGTCCTTCGATGGCGGATAAAAAGGTAAATTCGGGAAGAGCGACGAATGTGCATATCGATACTCCGTCGTTTACGAGAGCCTTAAAAGGCTCAAAGCTTATGACCATAAGCGCCTGATTGTTGGTAGCGATACCGATAACGGTGAATATCATAGCCGTAGCATATCCTGCGAGGATACCTATGATGAACGGAATGAGCTTTACCATTCTTTTTCCGTAAGTAGAGCAGATGATAACGACGAAAAGGGTCACTATCGAACATATGAGAGCAACGTAGGGAGAACAATTTGCAACATCACCTTTTGACATATCCCCGACCGCTGCGCCGGCAAGTGAGAGACCTATTATAGCGACTGTCGGGCCGATAACTACCGCAGGCATAAGCTTGGATATCCATGCAACACCGGCAAACTTGATTACCAGTGCGATAACAACATACACGAGTCCTGCGAATAAAGCACCGATTATAAGTCCTGCGTAACCGGCTTGCATAGAAGCCGCACCCGCAAAGGCTACGTTCATAGAAGCGATGAAAGCAAATGATGATCCGAGAAATACAGGGCTTTTGAATTTGGTAAACAGCTGATAAACGATCGTGCCGACACCCGCACCCAAGAGGGCGGCAGATGCCGACATCCCGTGACCCACGGCGGCAGGGACCGCTATCGTTGCCGCCATTATGGCAAGCAGCTGTTGGAGGGCGAACGCGATCAATTGAGGAAGCTTTGGTCTGTCTTTTACGTTGAAAACAAGTTTCATATGGATTCGTCCTTTCTTTTTAACTTCTTTGTTTCGCCGAAAAAAATAACGGCAACGGAAAAAGCGTCAGTAACATTTTTCCTGTTCCGAACTTATGGTTGTCTCTCAAATTCAAGACAGATGATATTTTAAACCTCTCATTCAATCACCTACGCATTTGCCGTCACAGCGATCTTTGGTTACTTGTTGAAATTATAGCATTTTCTTGTCGATATGTAAACCCCGTATTCAAAATTAATATGAAAAAAATTAGACAAAATATTTCAGAGCGGATGTTGACTTTTTAGATAATTCATAGTATAATATTCAAGGTGTGCCGGGGCGTCAGGTCTCGGTATTCTAACGAAAAACAAAAAACGAAATACGTGGAAGGATAAAAGGGGGATCAGTATTATGAAACGGGATCTTCTCAAGATGATCGGAGAAAAAATGCCTACCTTTTCCAAAGGACAAAAGGCGATAGCAAACTACATACTCGAGCACTATGAAAAGGCAGCTTACCTTACCGCATCGAAACTTGGTGCGCTTGTTAACGTTTCCGAATCCACCGTCGTCAGATTTGCGATCGAGCTTGGATTTGAGGGATACCCCGAGCTTCAGCGTTCATTGCAGGAGATAATCCGCACAAAGCTTACCTCATTACAAAGGATCGAGGTAGCCAACGATCTTATAGGAGACGGCGACCTGCTGACCAAGGTGCTTATGTCTGACGTTGAAAAGATCAGGCACACGCTTGAAAATATAGACGGCGACGCTTTTAACGAAGCGATCGATAAAATAATAAGCGCGCGGACGATATACATTATGGGGGTAAGATCATCCTCGATGCTTGCCGGATTTTTGGACTATTCCTTCAGACTTATGTTCGATAACATAAAATTTATACAGACAACGTCCAGCAGTGAATTGTTTGAGCAGATAATGCAGATAGGCAAGGATGACGTGATGATAGCTATCAGCTTTCCTCGTTATTCAAAGAGGATCATCAACGCCGTTGATTTTGCGAGATCTGCCGGTGCGAACGTAATATCCATCACCGACAGCGAGTTTTCTCCCATAGCCGAAAATGCAAATCAGCTCCTTGTGGCACAAAGTGATATGGCTTCATTTATCGATTCGCTTGCCGCTCCTCTCAGCGTTATAGACGCCATAGTAGTAGCTGTTTCGAGAAAGAAACAGGACGAGCTTGCCGAGCGATTCAGCAGACTTGAAAAGATTTGGGATGAATACGAGGTGTACGACAAGTCCCACGGTTGAAGATCACACAGTTGATAGGAATGATATGCAGACTAACAGAGTAGTAATAATCGGCGGAGGTGCCGCAGGCCTTATGGCGGCGATACACTCTGCGCAGAACGGTGCACAGGTCTATATTTTTGAGCGAAACGAAAGGCTTGGAGTAAAGCTTCGTATAACGGGTAAGGGCAGATGCAACGTGACAAACGATTGCGATAACGAAGAGTTTTTGAGAAATGTTCCGACCAATCCGAGATTTCTTTACACTGCGCTTAACAGGTTTTCAACTGCCGATACGAAGGATTTCTTCGAGTCTCTCGGCGTACCGCTGAAGACCGAAAGGGGAAAGCGTGTTTTTCCCGTGTCGGATAAAGCGGCGGATATTTGCTCGGCGCTTGAAAACAAATGCAGAGAGCTCGGCGTTACCGTGATCAAAAAACGTGTGAGCACGGTGCTTTCGGAAAACGGCAAAGTTGTCGGCGTAAGAGCGGGTGACAGGGAGTATACGTCGGATGCGGTTATAATTGCAACGGGAGGCAGATCATATCCCAAAACGGGATCTGATGGCGACGGATATAGGTTTGCGTCGTCGCTCGGTCATACCGTGATAAAGCCCGAGCCTTCGCTTGTTCCGATAGTGTGCGAGGGCAGTCTTTGCAGATCTTTGCAGGGGCTCTCTCTCAAAAATGTGTCTTTAAGAATACTCGACCGCGGATCGGGTAAAACTGTATACGAGGACTTCGGAGAGATGATGTTTACCCACTTCGGAGTCACAGGACCTATGATACTCAGCGCCTCGGCGATGCTTCACGGTGTTGTGCCCGGAAAATATGAGATAACATTAGATCTCAAACCCGCACTTGATGAGAGGAAGCTTGATGCGAGAATACTCTCGGATTTTTCAAGATCCATTAACAAAAATTTTGAGAATTCGCTCTCGGC
>CAYYND010000020.1:0-25808 GCA_964472845.1 uncultured Lachnospiraceae bacterium
GACCATGATCTTCTGATCGTTTTCTTTATCCATACCGTAAGCAAGTGCTGCCGCGGTAGGCTCGTTTATGATACGGAGAACTTCAAGACCTGCGATCTTGCCGGCATCCTTTGTCGCCTGTCTCTGAGCATCGGAGAAGTACGCCGGAACCGTAATAACCGCCTGCGATACAGTCGTTCCGAGATATGCCTCAGCATCGGACTTGAGCTTCTGAAGGATCATAGCCGAGATCTCCTGAGGTGTGTATGATTTTCCGTCAATAGCAACTTTACGGGATGTACCCATATCGCGCTTTATGCTTATAACCGTTCTGTCGGGGTTTGTAATAGCCTGTCTTTTTGCTACCTGACCGACAAGTCTTTCACCTGTTTTGGTAAAAGCAACTACCGAAGGTGTTGTTCTCGATCCTTCGGGATTAGGAATAACGATAGGCTCGCCGCCTTCAAATACTGCTACGCAAGAGTTTGTCGTACCTAAGTCAATACCAATTATTTTTCCCATAATAAAATTCCTCCTAAGAATTCGTTGTATATATTATTTAAAATAAACCGTGTTACGATGATCAGTTGGCTACCATTACCATAGCGTGTCTGATCACCTTATCGCCTCTGATGTATCCCTTTTGAACTACACAATATATTTCATTTTCACCGTATTTTTCATCTTCGATGTGCATTATCGCGTTATGGTAATTCGGATCAAAGGTCTTATTAAGTGCTTCGATCTCGGTAACTCCGAGACTTGCCAAAAGCTCAAGAAGCTTCTTCAATATCATCGTAATACCGTCCGCGTTTTCTGCGTTTTTATCAAAGTCCGCCGCACGCTCGAGATCATCCGCTATCGGGAGCAGGGTCTTTATAACATCACATACCGTATCCGAATAAAGTCCTTCTTTCTCCTTTGACGTTCTTCTTCTGTAATTATCGTATTCGGCGATAACGCGAAGATATTTGTCGTTCAGCTCTTCAATCTGAAGATTTAATTTATCTATCTCGGATCTGGCTTCCTCGAGCTCCTTTGAATCTTTTTTTGCTTTTTTCTTGTCTTTCACGGATCCGTTCTCACATCCCTCCGTCTGCGTGTTATCCGTCGGTACGTCGCCTCCGTCTATCTCGTTCTCGTAAAGCTCGTCTGTATTATTGAAGTCATTCACTTTCCTTATTTCCTCCGTTCAGTAGATTTTTATTGTCACCTATTATATCGTGTATATTCTCACCAAGGCTCTCGAGCGTAGCGACCGCCTTTGAATAGTCCATTCGCTTAGGCCCTATTATGCCGATCGCGCCTATGACGTTTCCGTTTATCTTGATGGGCTTATAGACTATGGACGACTGATCCATAACCTCTACCGAGCATTCGGATCCTATCAATACATTCACATCATCGTCTGCGTTGGCGGATAACATATCAAGCAGCTCTTCTTTGCTCTCTATCACACCGAGGATGTCGCTGAGCTTCTCGGGATCGGAGTATTCGGGATACTGAAGCAGTCTGTTTACTCCGCTGAACTTCAGCTCGCCGCCGTCAAGCTCATTCATGGTTGCGTAAATCGTCTTTGTTACGGCGTTGATAAGCTCGGGATAGGAGCCCGCCATAGCGTTTTCAAGCTCGATCATCTTCTGAATGGTTATCTCATTAGCACACAACCCCGTTAAGTGCGAATTCAAAGCCTCTCCGAGCCTTTCGACCGTGTCTTTGTCAAGATCGCTTTCAACATTTATATATTTTGTCTTAACAACACCGGCTGATACTATCATAACGAGAATAAAATTGTTTTTGTCGATAAATACCGGTTCGTACCTCTGTATCGATACCGTCATTCGCTTCGGCTTGATAGCGATTCCCGTACAGTTTGTAAGGGATGAGGCAAGCTTTGATGCCGCATAAAGCATCTGATCAAGCTCAGCGACTTTAGAGCGAAGCAACTTGTTTATCTCGGTTATCTCCTTTGCAGTCATCGAATAATGCTCTGCAAGAGTATCAACGTAAAACCTGTATCCGAGCTCCGAGGGTACGCGCCCCGCCGAGGTATGCGGCTGTTCAAGATATCCCATCTCTTCAAGCTCAGCCATCTCGTTTCGGATCGTAGCCGATGAGCAAGAAAGCTGACCGCTTCCGAGAAGAGTCTTGGATCCGACAGGCTCGCCAAGCTCGATATGTGCCTCTACTATCGCTTTGAGTATCTGCTTTTTTCTTTCGCTGAGTCCGTCAATCACTACACGCAACCTCCTTCTTTGAACGATGAGCGTAAACTTTCGGGATCACCATTCGATTCTGTCACTCGAGCGCCGAAAGTGCAAACGAGATCGATTTGATTTCGTCTGATTTTTTAGCACTCTCGATGTCCCTTTGCTAACACCGATAGTATATCACGCCTCGTATGCTTTGTCAATAGGATAATTTATGAATTTTTTTAATTTGTTTTATTAATATGAGCGTTTCGCGTCTTGGTTTGCTAAAGCACTGCCTGCAAAGCATCGAAAAATGACAGTATTCGTCGTATCCCTTCATTTTATAATGAGGAAGATACACAAGATCGGCCCGCACGCCGGAATAAACCGGGGCACGAGCCGATCTTAACTGTATTGATGATCCGTATTGTGTGTCAGAGCACACATTTGAGGAACTGTTTTGTCCTTTCATTTTTGGGATCGCTGAAAAATTCTCGCGGAGGAGCTTCCTCAACTATCTTGCCGTCTGCCATAAACACGACTCTATCCGCGACCTCGCGGGCAAACCCCATCTCGTGAGTAACGACTACCATAGTCATTCCCTCGTGTGCAAGATCCTTCATAAGGTCGAGCACCTCGCCAACCATTTCGGGGTCAAGCGCAGATGTCGGCTCGTCAAAGAGCATTACCTTTGGGTTCATCGCGAGTGCACGCGCTATCGCTATTCTCTGCTTCTGACCTCCCGAAAGCGTAGAGGGGTAAACGTCGGCTTTATCGGCAAGTCCTATCCTGTGTAATAGTCCTATCGCTTTCTCTTTTTCCTCCGCCTTGATCTTATTTACCGTATCGGAGGGGCATATTTTTTGATGCTTTTCTTTTCTGAATAAGTTAGTCACGGGAAGCCAGAGATCGTGAGCCTTAGCCGCACGCAGCTTGCTCTTTCTGAGGTGAACGGGGGCAAGCATAATATTTTCCAAAACCGTCTTGTTATTGAACAGATTGAAATGCTGGAAGACCATTCCGATGTTTTCCCTGTGCTTGTTTATATCCACCTTGAAATCAGCAAGGTTCTCGCCTTCAAAAATGATCTCGCCACCATCGGGATCTTCAAGACAGTTAAGGCAGCGTATAAATGTGGATTTACCGCTTCCCGAAGGTCCTATGACTGCGACCTTTTCGCCGTCCGCAATAGTTGTCGTAATTCCGCAAAGCACCTGCTTGCCGTCAAATGATTTACAAAGATCTTTAATTTCTATCACTTTTTGCAAATCCCCTTTCCAAAAGCTTAACGAGAAGTGTAATAATAAGCACGAGCACGATATAGATCAGAGCCATTACTATATAAGGAACCATTTTTTCGTAATTCTTGCTGCCGATCGTACTGAGAGCCGTGTACAGGTCGTAGACCGTAATGAAGCTGAGAACGGAGGTTTCCTTTATCAGCGTAATAAATTCATTGCCGAGTGTTGGCAATATATTTTTTATCGCCTGAGGAATAACGATCTTTATCATAGCCGTATTGTAGCTGAGTCCCAGAGCTCTGCCCGCTTCCATCTGACCCCTGTCGACCGAATTTATGCCTCCACGCATGATCTCTGATACATAAGCTCCGCTGTTCATTCCAAAAACGACGATACCGACAGCAAGCGAATTTACATTTTTCACTCCGAGTGTCGGAAGAAGCACATAATAAGCAAGCAGAAGTTGTACTACCATAGGCGTGCCTCTGAATATCGCCACATATACGGTGCATATCTTATCGAGTATCCTATTTATAAATTTATATTTCGGAGCGACCTTTACCACCGCGATCACGGTACCGATCAGTATTCCGATGATAAGTCCCAGCACCGCAACCTTGACGGTATTCAAGAATCCGTCGATAATCAGCTGCTGAAAATATTCACCCTGCATGACAGAGAAAAACTTTTCCCACTTAACTCCCCAATTCATAAAGCAAATTCCTTTTCCTATGTAAGTTAGTATATTAGCAAGTCGTTAATGATCCGACTTTTCAAAAGCCGAAATACGCACAAATTTCCCACAAATCAAATTGCGGGAAATTTTGCATTATTATTTGTTATACGTTAAATGTCAGTTATTGGCTGCCTTAGTAAGTGCTGTTGCGGGCGCCTCGTCAACGATTACAGCGTAAATATTGCCGTTGATAAGATCCGTCAAAGCCTCTTGAGCGGTTGAGTATCCCTTACCTTCGATGTTCGAGAAGCCATCGTATCCAAAGTCCTCATCGCCGTTTATGTACATACCGCCGGTCGTGCCCGTCTGATAGCCGATCTTCTTGCCGGAGAGAGACGCGAGCTTAGCCTCTACGTCTTCGACCGTCTTGCAGTCATCAAAATCGGTATTATCAGCAGCAACGATCAGCTTCTGCGATGCCTTATAGTAGGTATTCGTGAAATCATAGATAGCCGCACGGTCCTCGCTTACCGTAATACCTGCCATACCGATATCGGCATACCCCGAGTCGACCTGTGTAAATATATCATCGAAACCGATATTTTTCACAACAAGTGTCAAATTGTGCTTTTCCGCATACGCCGCCGCGATCTCGATATCAAGACCGTAGATCTTGCCGTCATCGCCTATATACTCAAAAGGCTCGAAGGGGCAGTTCGTTGCAACAACAAGATTGGAAGCGTCGTTGGTTACATCGGTAGTAGTTACATCGTATCCGACTTTAGTACCCTTGCCTTCAAAATATTTTGCAACGTACTCATCGAATTTTCCGTTATCCTTGATCTCGGCAAGGAAGGAATTGAAGCTTTCGACAAGCTCGGTGTTTCCTTTTTTGCAAACGTAAGCATATTCCTCATCGGTAAGCTTAATATCGACAAGCTTTACTCCTTGGCTTCCGCCGCAGGAAGCAAGCATAACGATCGAAGAAAACATCATAATAGCAACCAAAGTTAAAGAAAGAATTTTTTTCATCGTAGTATCTCCTTGAAAATGAATTGTAAGTTTGTTGTTATGCACGTATTATACCGCATAAATATTCATTTGTCAAGTACTTTTTGAATATTTTTTCATCGTTTTTGATAAAAATGTGTATTGTCACATTGTTTGTGGAAATTGCAATGCCAACTTTGTGCATTTTGCACTCATTTCGCGGTTTTAGCAATGAATGCACCTTGCATATATGCACTTATTTATTCAGAAGAGGCTTGAGATACATTCCCGTGTAGGATCCTTCGACCCGGGCTACCTCCTCGGGGGTTCCCTCGGCAACGATAGTACCGCCCTTGTCTCCGCCCTCCGGACCGAGATCAATAATATGATCTGCCGTTTTTATAACGTCAAGGTTGTGCTCGATCACTATGATAGAATTTCCTGCATTACACAGACGCTGAAGCACCTCGATCAGCTTTGATACGTCATCGGTATGCAGCCCCGTCGTCGGTTCATCGAGAATATAGACCGTCCTCCCCGTTCCGCGCTTTGACAGCTCCGTTGCAAGCTTGACACGTTGTGCCTCTCCGCCCGAAAGCGTAGTCGACGACTGACCGATCTTAATGTATCCGAGTCCGACATCGTAGAGAGTCTGAAGCTTACGTTGAATGTTCGGTATGCCGTCAAAGAAGGATATTCCCTCCTCCACGGTCATATCGAGCACCTCGAAGATGTTCTTTCCCTTATATTTGACTTCAAGCGTATCCTTATTGTACCGCTTCCCCTTGCAGACATCGCAGGTAACGTAAACATCCGGCAAGAAGTGCATTTCAATGCGCTTTACGCCGTCGCCCTCACACGCCTCGCAACGACCGCCCTTAACGTTAAAGGAAAAGCGCCCCGATTTATATCCTCTCGCAACCGCCTCTCTCGTTTTGGCAAAAAGCTCACGGATCTCCGAAAAAACGCCCGTATACGTCGCAGGATTGGAACGCGGAGTCCTGCCTATCGGGCTTTGATCGATGGCAATGACCTTATCGAGAGAATCGACTCCGCTTATAGCCGAATGTTTTCCGGGATATGTCCTCGCGCGGTTAAGTTCAGATGCGAGCACAGGGTAGATTATACCGTTGACGAGCGAAGATTTTCCCGATCCCGACACGCCCGTCACACAAACAAAGCATCCGAGCGGTATCTTTACATCGATATTTTTTAGGTTATGCTCGCAAGCTCCGTGTATCTCAAGGAAAGCTCCGTTTCCCGTTCTGCGCGTTTGGGGCACCTCGATCTTCTTTCGTCCGGACAGATATGCGCCCGTTATGGAATTTCTATCATTGCATATTTCCTCGGGGGTTCCGCAGGCAACCACGTTTCCTCCGTGTATTCCCGCGCCCGGTCCGACATCCACTATATAATCGGAAGCCATCATGGTCTCCTCGTCGTGCTCAACGACGATAACGGTATTTCCGAGATCTCGCAAGCGTTTAAGCGTAGTAATAAGCTTGGAATTATCCCTTTGGTGCAGTCCGATACTCGGCTCATCAAGGATATAGAGCACCCCCATAAGCGACGAGCCTATCTGCGTTGCGAGCCTTATCCTTTGCGCTTCTCCGCCCGAAAGCGTTCCCGCCTTTCTCGTCAGCGTAAGATAATCAAGTCCAACGCTCATAAGAAAATTAAGTCTTGATCTTATTTCCTTTATCACATCATGTGAGATCAGTTCCTCGGTCTCGGTAAGCTTAAGATCATTTATGAACTCAAGTGCCTTTTCGACGTTCATTTCGCAGAATTCGTGAATGTTTTTTCCACCCACGGTAACCGCAAGAACTATGTCGGAAAGACGTCTACCGTTGCATCTCGGACACGGCGCCTCCTCTACAAATTGCTCATAATATTCCGCGCTAAAGCCCGCGCGTATCCTATCATCGATCATTTTTATGACGCCTTCAAATTTTGTCGTCTGTTCCTTGCCCTGACCTCCGAAATATCGATATACCGTATAGGTATCATCACCCGAGCCATACAAAAGCACATTCATAGCGTGCTCGGAAAATTGCTCAAGCGGAGTATGGAGATCGAAGCCGTGCTTTTCTCCCACGGCGGCAAACAGCGGACCGTTCCAACTCTCGGTCTCAAGTGTTTTGAAGCCGTTTACCGCTATTCCGCCCTCCGAAAGCGAAAGCGAAAGATCGGGAATTATCTTGGATACAGACACCCTTTGGAGATCGCCGATACCCGCGCATTCGGGGCAAGCTCCGACGGGATTGTTAAATGAGAACACTCTCGGCTCCAGCTCGCCAAAAGAAATATTATGCTCCTCGCAGGCATAAGATTGCGAAAATTCGATCTCTTCCGCCTCGCCTCCGTCTCTCGGGACTGTAACTATAAGAAGATGACCGTCCGCCAGCGAAAGCGCAGTCTCTATCGAGTCCGAAAGCCTTGATCTTACGTCATCTCTCATAACAAGTCGGTCGATAACGACCTCGACCGTATGCTTTTTATTCTTGTCGAGTTTTATCTCCTCGGAAAGATCGTAGAGGTTGCCGTCTATTCGGACACGGACGTAGCCGCTTTTTTTAGCATCGGCAAGCACCTTTTCGTGCATACCCTTCTGCGCTCTGACTATCGGTGCCACGACCATAAATCGCGTCCCCTCAGCAAGCATAAGTATACGTTCGATTATCTGGTCAACGGTCTGCTGACGTATCTCTTTGCCGCACACGGGACAGTGCGGTATCCCTATACGGGCGTAAAGCAAGCGAAGGTAATCATATATCTCGGTTACCGTGCCGACGGTCGAACGTGGGTTTTTCGAGGTAGTCTTCTGATCTATGGAAATAGCCGGGGAAAGCCCTTCTATCGAATCAACATCGGGCTTATCTATCTGTCCTATGAACATCCTTGCGTACGAGGAGAGAGACTCAACGAATCGCCTGTGCCCCTCGGCGTATATAGTATCAAATGCCAGCGAGGATTTTCCCGAGCCCGAGAGTCCCGAAAACACGACAAGCTTGTCCCTCGGAATACTTACATCTATATTTTTTAAATTATTAACTCTTGCACCTTTTACGGTCAGATATTTTTGCATAGTATTTTCCCTTCAATAAATCGATCGCCGATTTACGATCTTGCGATTTGGTTTAATAATTCATTTTTCTTCCTTTAAAGCGTGTATCTTATCTCGCAAGAAAGCCGCTCTTTCAAATTCGAGATGCCTTGCCGCCTCGCGCATTTCGGATGAAAGCTGTTCGATAAGCTTTTCTCTTTCCGTCTTAGAAAGTCGTTTAGAGCTCTCCTTCGATCTCAAAGATCTTCCGCTCTTGGAATGATCCTTTTTATCTGTCATTCCTATTTCTATAAGGTCGCTTATACCCTTCACGACGGAATGCGGTATTATGCCGTTCTTATCATTGTAGTCAAGCTGCATTTTGCGTCGGCGCTCGGTCTCTTTGATGGCACGTTCCATAGATCGTGTAATACTGTCGGCGTACATAATCACCTTGCCGTTTTCGTTTCGCGCCGCACGCCCTATCGTCTGTATAAGTGATGTTTCTCCGCGCAAAAATCCTTCTTTATCGGCATCAAGTATGGCGACGAGAGAGACCTCCGGTATGTCAAGTCCCTCGCGAAGAAGATTTATCCCGACAAGCACGTCGAATACGCCAAGCCGCAGATCTCTTATTATTTCCATTCTTTCGATAGTGTCGACATTGAAGTGTATATACTTAACCTTTATCGAGTTCTTTTCAAAATATTCGGTAAGATCTTCCGCCATTTTTCTGGTAAGCGTCGTCACAAGCACTCTTTCATTCTTTGCGGCACGTGTACGTATCTCTCCGATAAGATCGTCCACCTGTCCTTCGACCGGACGTACTTCGACCTCGGGATCAACAAGACCCGTGGGTCTTATAAGCTGCTCGACTACATTCTCTGAGTTGTCTCGCTCATACTCTCCGGGAGTTGCGCTTACAAACACCACTTGATTGAGCTTGCTCACAAATTCGTCGAAAAAGAGTGGACGGTTGTCATAAGCGGACGGTAATCTGAATCCGTAATCAACGAGATTGGTCTTTCTAGCCTTGTCTCCGCCGCTCATTCCTCTTACCTGCGGAACCGTAACATGCGACTCGTCAATAAACATAACGTAATCGTCGGGATAATAATCAAGCAATGTATAAGGCGTTGAGCCAACGGGGCGTCCCGAAAGGACTCTTGAATAGTTCTCTACCCCCGAGCAAAATCCCACTTCTCGAAGCATCTCGATGTCGTACTTGGTTCTTTCCTCTATCCGCTGTGCCTCTATAAGCTTTCCTTGAGATCTGAAGAACTCAGCCCTTTCGGTCATTTCACGGAATATCTCAGATATCGCCGCTTCTCGTTTATCATCGGAAACCGCGTAGTGAGTTGCCGGATAGATGGCGGCGTAGGCAAGACGGCGAAGCACCTCGCCCGTAACTATATCAATTTCCGTAACTCGATCGATCTCATCGCCGAAAAACTCCACTCTTATCGCCTTATCCTTGCTTGCAGCGGGAAGTATATCCACGGTGTCACCTTTTACCCTGAATCTGTCTCTTTCAAGCGCTATGTCGTTTCGCTCGTAGCTTATAGCGACCAGGCGTCTGATCAACTCTTCTCGGCTCATATTCATTCCCGGACGCACCGCAAGCACCAGCTTTGAATATTCTTCGGGGTCGCCGAGCGAATATATACACGAGACGCTTGCAACTATGATCACGTCTCGTCTTTCAAAAAGTGCCGACGTAGCACTGTGCCTCAGCATATCTATCTCATCGTTTATAAGAGCATCCTTTTCGATGTACATATCTTTGCCGGGTATATATGCCTCGGGCTGATAATAATCGTAATATGACACAAAATACTCAACCGCGTTTTCGGGAAAGAATGTGCGCATTTCCGAGCATACCTGAGCGGCAAGAGTTTTATTGGGCTCAAGAATTATAACCGGGCGGTTGATATTTGCGATCACGTTCGCCATTGTAAAGGTCTTGCCCGAGCCTGTTACACCGAGCAGGGTCTGCATCCTTTCTCCGCCGAGGATCCCGTCTGTCAGCGTCTTTATCGCCTCCGGCTGATCTCCCGTCGGCTTATATTCACTTACTAACTTGAACTTGTTATACTCCATAGAGCCTTCCCCCATAATGATCTCGAAAACCAAACACTTTATATTTTATCACAAATATTTTTCATTGTAAATAGCAGATATATTCCAAATTCAAAACATTTGATAATTTTCAAAAAATCCGCCGAAGAACGGCGGATCTTATCAAATTTGTATATACAGGCAGATCTAAATCCGTCTCAAAAAGCTATACCGCATTTCGTTTAACAAGATCTATTGCATTTTCAATCTCGGACATAGTATACCCGTAACGTACGAGCGAGGATATCATCTTGCGCTTTTCCTTAATATCGATCGGAAGCTCTGAATAATTAAGCGATATAAGCTTTGCACAATGCGCGGAAAAATCCTCATTAGAGAGCATCTCCTCGGCAACAGTCACGGTCTGCTCGTCGTAGCCTTTACTTTTTAGATGTGCAAGTATTCTGATAAGCCCCCAATGCTTTCGCAGGCATCTCTCGACCTCGCGCTCAGCATCTCCGCTCTCATTAATGTACCCGTGCTTTTTCAGGTAAGCCGCCGCTTGTTCGGCATACTCGCGTTTTACACCGCGTCGACGCAGCTTCAACACCAGCATAGCCTCGGAATTTGAGCCGAAGGACAGCACCGTAAGTCCTTTTTTAACAGCCGACGTTACCTCTGCCGCAGCTTCAAGCTTACAATATCCGTCCTCGTCGATCTCGCTGTTCTCTATCGGCAAAGTCTCGACAAGCTCCTTAAAGAACGAAAAAAGCTTATTCTCCGTTTCTGCCGTACGCGCACCGCGATCATCGGATTCGCGACATATCTGAAGTCTTACAGTAGCCACAGGCGCATTGTTTACCGATTTAACCTTGATCCTCAAAAAAATATCATCCCTTCTCTTTCAAGCCAAAACGCTTGAAAGGACATCCGAGACAGTAAAGCAGTCTCGGCGACTTAATCGTCATCATCAACCCTGAGCGTTGAAATATCGAACTCATCGTCATCGTCGACATCGAATTCATCGTTTGCTTCAACGGTCTTGTTCTGCATAGCTATGCGTATCTTTTCCTCTATCTCAGCGGCAAGCTCGGGATTAGCTTCAAGAAACGCTCGTGCATTATCTTTACCCTGACCGAGGCGCTCGCCGTTATACGCAAACCACGCACCGCTCTTATTTACGATATCAAACATTACACCGAAATCTATGATCTCGCTGACTCTCGATATTCCCTTTCCGTAAAGGATATCCATCTCGGCTACCTTGAACGGAGGTGCAACTTTATTCTTAACTATCTTGCATTTAACATGGTTGCCGTAAATGTTTGTACCGTTTTTGAGCTGATCCGTCTTACGGACATCTATACGTACCGAGGAGTAGAATTTAAGTGCACGTCCGCCCGTCGTGGTCTCGGGGTTACCGTACATAACGCCCACCTTCTCACGAAGCTGATTTATAAATATAACGATACTGTTGCTCTTAGCGATAACGGCAGAAAGCTTTCTCATAGCCTGTGACATAAGCCTTGCCTGAACTCCGACCATAGATGCTCCCATATCACCCTCGATCTCCTGTCTCGGAACGAGAGCCGCGACCGAGTCAACTACAACGACATCTACCGCGCCGGACCTTACGAGCTGCTCTGTGATATCAAGGGCATCCTCGCCGCAATCGGGCTGTGAAACGAGTAACTCATCCACATCTACACCGAGCGCCTTTGCGTAAACGGGATCAAGTGCGTGCTCTGCATCTATAAATACCGCCTTGCCGCCCTTCTTTTGAACCTCCGCGATGATATGGAGCGCGACCGTAGTCTTACCCGAAGATTCGGGGCCGAATATCTCGGTGATCCTTCCGCGCGGAACGCCTCCTATACCGAGAGCCAGATCAAGCGCAAGCGAGCCTGTACTGACAGCGCTCACTTCCATTCGCGAGTTTTCACCGAGCTTCATAACGGTGCCCTTTCCGAAGTCCTTTTCTATCTGGGAAAGCGCGGTACTGAGTGCCTTTTCCTTATCTGCCTTTTCAAGATTTGCTGCGGGAACCACCAAATTTTTCTTAGTCTGTTTTGCCATATCGTTTTTCCTTTCCGTTCATATGTTATTAGAAAGACCATATCGTACTTACTGACTATAATTATACTCATATTTACGCGTTTGTCAATAGCTTTTTTGAAATAATTTTCCGTTTTCGGAAAAATGTTTTCCATTTTTATATCAATCAGTCTCCCGCCGTCCGCCTTTTAGTTCCTCATTGGAAGCAAGCCGCCCGCAAAGGCACAAATTCTTTGCGGGCGTTCAATATATTGATCGTTTAGTTTACCTTTCGGTAGCAGAAAGAAAATCCTTGACGGCGGTATCCTGCAAACGCTTGAGGTTACGAGGATCCTTTCCGCCTACGCATTTGCCGTCTATATGGGAAACGGGAATACAGAAAGATCCCGAGCTTGAAACTATAACCTCATCAGCCGAGAACAGTTCCTCAACGGTAAAAGCTCTTTCCTCTACGGATATGCCGAGCTGCTTACAAAATCTGATCAGATTTGAACGAGCTATGCCCGCCAATATATACTCATCGGTAGGATGGGTTATGAAAACGCCGTCCTTGAGTATGCTGACGTTCGAATGAGCACATTCCGTGACCGTATCGTCTCTGTGGAATATGGCTTCCTCTGCCCCCTCCATATTGGCTCTCTGCGATGCGAGAACATTCGGAATAAGGTTTACCGTCTTAATATCACAATGGAAAAATCTTGTATCCTCTACCGTTATCGCTTTTATCGGGGTATATGTATCCTTGACGGGGATGGGTCTGAGCATTATCCAGATATTACCTTTGATATTGTTACTGTAAACGTGATTTCTCGATGCTGTGCCGCGGCTGACCTGCCAATATATCATCTGATCTCCGCTCTTTAGTTTTTTGACGGTATCTGCAAGCAGATCGCACATTTCTTCGTAAGTGTTCGGAATAACTATATTCAGCTTTGCCGCGCTTGCGAAAAATCTGTCCATATGCTCTTTTAAGTTATAAATGTTGTAGTTGTGGCAATACGTAACATCGTAGACGGCATCGCCGAACCAGCAAACGCGGTCGTTCATAGGTATCGACATTTTTTCTATTTCATCGTATTTTCCATTGTAATATCCGAGAGTATCGTATGAGTAAAGCATAATCGTCTCCTTGATAAAAAATATATTTCTATTCCGATATTATATCACATAAAGTTCTCTATGTCAAAATATTTTTGAATTTTTTTGTGTATTTGAATTTTGTTTCATATTGAAAAGCAATACGCTTTATGATATAATATAGACAGAAAGTCTTGCAAGACAAGCCTTTACAGCTTCGCCGTGTTGTTTTTAAGCTTTGAAAGCTTTGTACATTTGAGGAGAAATTTATGGATATAAATGAAGTTACGCAGGTAAACGACGCACTTGCCGAAATGGTTGCTCTGTTTCGAGTAGAGCTGCGTTCATATAAAGGCATTGTATCTAAGCCGAACATTGAAGCCGGACGTGAGGAAATTGAAGAATACCTTTCTGCCGAGTTTCCGGTGTATGCCGCCATTGTTGATGGCGAATACGCGGGTTACGTAGTTTGCCGCATTGACAGCGAGGTTGTATGGGTGGAATCCATCTTTGTTAAAGAGAAATACCGCCGTCACGGTATTGCTACTGCTCTGCACGGTAAAGCAGAGGAGATCGCCGCTTCTTATGGGGATGATACCGTTTACAACTACGTTCATCCCAACAATCATCGAATGATCGAATTTTTGCGGAAGCGTGGTTATACGGTTCTGAATTTGATCGAGATCCGCAAGCCGTATAAAGACGAAAAGCTGACTCAGACGATTGCGGTTGGTGAACACGAATTTGATTATTGAGAGGGATTGAAAAGATATGGACTTTGAACAACTTGCAAAAATAGAAAACGAAAGTGAACGTGTGAACAGAACGTACGATATTTTCAACGAGGACAGCAGGCTCAATCATTCTAAAGCCGCACGAGTTGAATTTTTGACCACCGTTCACTACATACAAAAATACTTAAAAGATGGCGACAAGATACTCGACATCGGCGCAGGTGCAGGCGAATATAGCCTCTACTTTGCCCGTAAGGGTTATGAAGTGTCGGCTCTTGAACTTGCCGACGCTAATATTGCCGCTTTCAAAAAAGAAGCTCACCCCCGAAGATAAGATCGACCTTGTTCAAGGCAATGCACTTGACCTCTCTCGTTATTCGGACAAGTCGTTTGACATTGTTTTTCTGTTTGGCCCTCTTTATCATTTGAAAAACGATGCGGACAAACAGAAATGTATCAGCGAAGCAAAGCGTGTCTGCAAGGATGGCGGCAAAATCTTCTTCGCCTTTATATCCAACGACTTTGTTTTCCTTACCGAGTTCGGATACGATGTGAATTATTTCAGCAACGGTGATTACGACAAAGAAACCTTCAAGCTAAACGACTTTCCGTTTGTGTTCCATACGATTGGTGCTGCGAGAAAACTTCTCGCTGACGGCGGTGTAAACGTGTTGCACGAAATAGCATCGGACGGTGCAAGTGAACTTTTGGCGGCAAGGATCAATGAAATGAACGATGAGAATTATGCACAGTATCTCCGTTATCATTTCTATATCTGCGAAAAGCCGGAACTGCTTGGTATGACTAACCACTTGTTGTTCGTGGGAGAAAAGAAATGACAAGAATCCAATATGGAAACTTAACCATCCGTCAAACCAAGATTGCCGATGCAAAGCAGCTTGTCGCTTGGTGGAATGATGGTGCTGTGATGGCACACGCAGGCTTTCCCAACGGCTTGGGAACGACCAAGGAAGAAGAGTGCGGCAAAATGAAAACCGCTACAATTTTCATCCCTTATGCTGGATGGAAGTTGCATCGGCTATGTAGATGAGTCTTAGTTTCGCCCGTGTCATCCTGAGTGGAGCGAAGCGTAATCGAACTTTTTCGTCCGAGATCCCAAACGGATGCTGCGCACCGTTTGATCCTCGCTACGCTCGGATTTCAACTGCGCTCAGGATGACACGGACGAAAAAGCGCCGAGCAACGCGGAGGCGGGATCTCGGGCGAAAATGAGAACGATGTATTACGTTTACATACGATTATTGATAAGTTAATCTTTGATCTTAAATACAACAAATTACATTGCAAGAGGAGTAAAAATATGGATCTTTTATTTTCATACGATGATCTGAAATACATATCGGTCGATCTTCCGAACGATATCGATGCTTACAGGCTCAACGGAGACTTTGACGGCGAGATAACTCTTATTCAAAAGAAGCTTGCTGCCGTGCCTATGCCCGAAGCACTGCGCACACGTCTGCGCTTTGAACTCGTGATCGCGGAAGGAATGAAAAACGACTACAACACGACGGAAGAACAGCTCTACGCAAGGCTCAAAGAAAAGTTCCCGACTCTTTCGGAGTCCGATTTTCGAAGCATCGTAGACAGCGGCAACGTCGATCTCATCTACAGAAACGGTAAGGAGTTCTTTCAAAATTCCGCGTATTCAAATATACTCTCAACACATTCCAAGTTTTTAAATTACGTATCCACGGGCTCGCACGATTCATCCCCTTATTTTAATACTCGGAGACACGAAAATATTAAGGTTATGAAAGAAAACGGTTCACGTGCTTTCAGATACACCGTGCATCACGAGATATCTCTACCCGAAAAATTCGACTCTTACAAAGGACAAAAGCTCAGACTCTATTTCCCCTACCCTGCGATATGCAACGAGCAAAGTGAAATAAGCTTGCTCGGCTCAAGCGACCCCGTGTTTATTTCCGAGGCAAAGCACAGGACTGCCTATATGGAAGTCAGCTACACCCCGGGCAAAAAGTACAGTATAGACTATTCCTACGTCAACAGAGCCGTATACAAAGAGATAGATCCCGAAAAAGCAGATGCCGAAGCTACGTACAATTACGGAGCATATACGGATGAGATGTATCCCCAGATCGTCTTTACTCCGTTCTTAAAAATGCTTGCGCGTGAGATCGCGGGCGGCGAGAAGAACCCATACATAGTAGCAAAGAAGATATATGAATGGGTGACCGAGAACGTAAGATACTCGTATATGCGCGAATACTTTTACATCGACAACATTCCCATGTTCGCCGCGCTCAACCGAAGGGGCGACTGCGGCGTTCAGGCGTTGCTGTTCATAACCCTTTGCAGGATATGCGGTATCCCCGCGCTTTGGCAATCCGGAAGTGCCGTAACTCCCGACAGGATAGGAAGCCATGATTGGGCGCGGTTCTACATTGCTCCGTACGGTTGGTTATATGCCGACCCGTCCTACGGTGGAGGAGCAAAGCGAAACGGAGACGATATCCTTCACTCGCATTACTTCGGAAATCTCGATCCCGACAGGCTCGTTTGTTGTACTGACTTTATGCAAGAATTCGTCCCGGAGAAAAAATATCTTCGCCGCGACCCTTACGATAATCAAAGCGGAGAGGCGGAATTTGAGGACAGAGCCATTATGTGGGGTGAAATAGACACTTGCCGTACCGTCACATCAAGCGAAGAGATAAAATAAAGGAAGTGAAACGGCTATGAATAAAATACAAAATGCCGAGATCATATGCGTCGGCACAGAGCTCTTACTCGGAGAAATCGTAAACACGAATGCGCCATTTATCGCGCGCGAGCTCGCCTCGCTCGGAATATGCGTATATCATCAGGAAGTGGTTGGAGATAATCCCGCAAGGCTGTCCGAGGTATACAAAAAAGCGATAAGCAGAAGCCAACTTGTAATTTTGACGGGAGGACTTGGCCCGACTTATGACGATCTGACAAAAGAGACTGTTGCGGAAGTGCTCGGTCTCCCTATGACCTGTGACGAGGCATCTCTCGAACGCATAAAAGCATATTTCGCCGCAACAGGGAGAGAGATGACAAAGAACAACGAAAAGCAAGCCTATGTTCCTCTCGGCGGAAAGGCGATAAAAAACGATTACGGAACGGCACCCGGTATAGCGGTGGAAAGTGCTGACTGTATCACCATACTGCTTCCGGGTCCTCCGAATGAGCTTGAGCCTATGTTTTCCGAACGTGTCATACCTTATCTGTCTGAATACAGCGGCGAGCATATCGTAAGTCATAACATAAATATTATGATAATGGGTGAATCAAAGATCGAGACCGTGCTCAAAGATATTATGATGAACTCCGAAAACCCCACAGTTGCTCCCTACGCAAAGCTCGGGGAGGTACGCTTGCGCATCACGGCGAGATCGGATGACATAGACAAAGCCGACCGTATGTGCTTTGATATGATAGAACGTATCAAAAATACCGAGGTAGGCGAACATATCTACGGGATCGATGTTAATACGGTAGAAGAGGCGGTCATAAAGAAGCTTACGGAGCTTCATAAGACCCTTGCAACCGCCGAATCTTGCACGGGCGGGCTTATATCCAAAAGGCTGACCGATGTACCCGGAAGCTCTGCGGTATTCAAGAGCGGTATCGTCAGCTATTGCGGCGAGATCAAAGAATCCGTCCTTGGAGTAGATCCGCAGACACTCGAAAAGTACACAGAGGTATCCGCCAATACAGCTATGGAAATGGCAAAAGGAGCGCGTTTGCTCCTCGGTGCAGATATCGGTATATCCGCAACGGGATACGCAGGGCCGAGCGGCGGCACAGAGTCGGAGCCTTGCGGTACGGTATATATCGGGATAAGCACTGACAAGGGCGAGGAATTCGAGCGTCTCTCATACTCGTCGATGAGGAGCCGTTCGTTCATAAGAGAGGCCGCGGCGGGAAGAGCGTTACTCAAAGTTCTGCGCAGTTTATCGTAACGATATATATTATCGAGCGATAAATTGTAAGACCTTCGACAAATTACAATATTATTACGCTTTTTTTGCATAAAGCACTTGATTTTATGCGACATATGTATTAAAATATAAAGGTTAAAAAATTATTTCATTGATAATTCCGCATTATCGTTTGAAAATGTCAAGATATCGGGGCATACTATATAATATGACCCGATGCAGTTAAAAGAAAGGTATGGTTAATCAATATGGCAAAATTCAGAAGGATCGGTATTCTTTCATCCGGCGGTGACGCTCCCGGAATGAATGCCGTCGTAAGAGCAGTAACAAGAAAGGCACTCGAGCAGGGCTTTGAGGTAGTCGGAATTCAAAACGGATACCACGGTCTTGTTTTCGACGAGACCTTCCTTCTTACATCCGCAGTCACTGACAGCATCATCACAAGAGGCGGTACGATCCTTTATTCCGACCGCTGCCTTGAATTCAAATCCGCTGAGGGTATGGCAGCCGCACTTGAGACGTGCCAAAAACATCAGATAGACGCTATCGTCGCTATCGGCGGAGACGGTACATTCAGAGGTGCTACGGATCTTACCAATCACGGTATCCCCACCATCGGAATTACGGGGACGATAGACAATGATATAACGATCACAGACTACACGGTAGGCTTTGACACCGCCATGAACACGGTACTCGATCTTGTTGACAGGCTCATAGATACCTGCGAATCTCACGCGCGCTGCAACGTTGTCGAAGTTATGGGACGTGATTGCGGTCAGATCGCTCTCCTTACGGGTATTGCTACGGGCGCAGTAGCGGTTGCGATCCCCGAGATCCCCTTTGATGAGGAAGCCGCTATTGAAAGGATCAAAAAGCTTAGATCCGAGGGCAAGAGAGGTATGATAGTTATCGTTTCCGAGGGATGCTTCAATCCCGACGGAAGCAAATACAGCGAAACTCTTGCAAAGAAGATCGATGCCGAGACGGGTATTGAGACCAAATTTGCACGCCTTGCACATATCGTAAGAGGCGGCTCGCCTACACTTCGCGACCGTTTGACCGCTACGCAGATGGGCGTTAAGGCAGTCGAGCTTCTCGTTGAAGGCAAGAGCAATCTCGTTATCTGCGAGATAGACGGCAAGATCGCTTCGGTAGATATCAACTTCGCTCTCATAACCGACCGTATGTACAAAAACAAGCTCAAGCCGGGTGATCTTGACGCATTTACGGGTGAGCAGGTTGCCGAGATGGAGGCTATCTGCGAAAAGAGACGCCGTGAGATCGAGGACTACTACAAGACCTCACTTGACGTTACCGTCTGACACCCTGCGATCGATATTTGCAACCTAATATCAAAGTTTTTTGTCATAATTTAAAAGCAAAGCCCGCTTACGGCGAGCAAAGCACTTGCCGTATTAAAGTGCTTTGATGTCGTGCGGGCTTTTATTGAACAATTTTTATAATATTATAGGAGGAGAAAAATGGATCAATATATTGTTCCGATCTTAATCGCGATAGCTGTTTTTGTTGTGTTATTTGCAATGAGCTATGTAAAGGCACCGCCGGATGAGGCGTATATCATCACGGGTCTTCGTAAAAAGAAGAAGATCCTTATAGGACGTGCGGGATTCCGTGTCCCCTTTCTTGAAAGAGTCGACAGACTTTCGCTCAAGGTAATGCAAGTAGACGTCAAGACGTCCGAGGCGGTTCCGACCAACGAATTTATCAACGTTACGGTCGACGGCGTTTCCAACATCAAGATATCTTCACGCCCCGATCTTCTTGAGCGCGCCGCCGAGGCGTTGCTCGGAATGAGACAGCCCGATCTTATCAGACTCGCTCAGCAGGTGCTTGAGGGTAATATGCGTGAGATCATCGGTACGGTATCGATAACCGAGCTGGTACAGAAGCGTCAGATAGTTGCCGAGAGCGTTCGTGCGAATATCGAGCCCGATATGGCAAAGCTCGGCATCGAAGTCGTAAACTTCAATATCCAGACTTTTACCGATAAAGTGGGCACGATCGAAAATATGGGTATCGACAACGTGGAGCAGATACGCAAAGCGGCTCAGATCGCAAAGGCTAACGCTCAAAGAGATATCACCATAGCCGAGGCAAACGCGCGCGAAGAGGCAAACCGAGTCAAGGTCGAGACGGATCAGCGTATTTCAGAGCAGGACACTGCCCTTTCCATACGCAAGGCAGAGCTCAAGACCGAGGCGTCCGTAAAGCAGGCTGAGGCTGATGCTTCTTACGATATTCAGAAGGAGATCCAAAGACGTACGGTAGAGGTAGCCTCCGTTGAAGCTGACATCGCACGCCGTGAGCAAGAGGCTGTGCTTGCAGAGCGCGAGGTATCGGTTCAAGAAAAGAAGCTTGATGCCGAGATACGGAAAAAGGCAGATGCAGAAAGATACCGTGCCGAGCAGCTTGCCGCCGCTGAGCTCGCAAAGCGTCAGCGTGCCGCGGATGCGCAAAGATACGAGCAGGAGCAGGAAGCGCTCGCGCGCAAAGCAGTCGCAGAGGCAGAAGCCTTTGCAAAGCTTAAACAAGCCGAGGGTATCAAAGCCATCGGTGACGCCGAGGCTGAGGCTATTGAGAAAAAGGCAGAGGCGCAGAAAAAGATGGGCGAGGCTTCAGTGCTTGAAATGGTACTTGCGGCTTATCCCGAGATTGCTAAAAATGTTGCTGAGCCTCTTACAAAGACCGATCGTATCGTTATGTACGGTGACGGTGGTTCAACGAAGCTCGTTAAGGACGTTATGGGGACTGCAAGTCAAGTAATAGAGGGGCTCAAGGAGTCTACGGGAATAGATATTTCTTCCCTTCTTGCCGGTTATCTTGGCGGCAAAGCAGCATCGAGCTGCACCGACAATGACTCATCATCCGACGGTGATGCCGAATAATGTTAAAATAACATAAAATTTTCAGGGCTGTCGCAGATAAATGCGGCAGCCCCATTTCTGTTTATTTGGACTCTGTTATCACAGTGGCATTTGACATTATAAGCAATATCTGACTGTAAGTGTTATCCTTGTATTCATCGGTGAGATCGTTTACAACGCAAAGCAGTTCTCTGTTTACGCCATCTTCGGCTATCGTAGTGTCGGTCGATATAAGCGACTCAAAGAAGGACGCGGACTTTGCAAGTGTATACATCTTTGCACGGCTCACCTTGCCGTTCTCAAACGTATATACCCAATACGTCGCATAATCCTTGTTCTCGCTCATACACACAAGCTTCTGATTCTCTACCGTCGTACCAAGGCTCTTGACAAAATCCTTTTGTGAAGCACTGAGACCCGCGATATCATCCGCCGACGCGATATCGGTAGTCACAGGCTCAATAGGTGTGGTAGCACCGGAAGTGCCGTCCGAGCCGTTTGTCAGGCTCTCTGAGGGGCTTTGCGTACCCATACCGTTATTTGTTGTACCGCTTCCCATAGTGTCTCCGCCGGGAATGAGGCTGTCAAGAATACCCGTTTCGCTTGTCGAATCGGTTACGTTGCCATCGCCTTTTCCACCGCACGACGCCAATGACAGAACAAGTACAACGGACAGTGCCGCAAGTATAATTCTTCTCATCATAATTATTATTATGAATCCTTTCAAACCGTATTTTCTCTGCCGTACCGAATATATATGGATCTATAACAGATCACAGATCGGTACAATTTTATTTTTTAACCTTGCAGCACTTTATATTCAAGATATAAAGCTTAATAAATATGGGTATAAAGTCAAAAATTTTTTGTGAAAATTCGGTATGAGATCAAATTTTAATTTTTTATATGCGACAAGAAAAATATCAGTCTATCTTTATGAAAGCGCAAACGGGATTATGGTCGGATATATATACCCCATCGACGGGTTCGTCATCGATCTTATAGGATTCGTTCGGGTCTGTCTCCGCATCGGTAAATATGTAATCTATTTTTTGCGCATCTGCCGCGGAATATTTTCCAAAGGCGTGAAATGTTCCCGCAAGCTCAGAGGTGGCATCAACGACATTTCTGTTTGAGAGGGATTTTGTAAACGCAAGTATCTCGGGAGCATCGGGGCAGGCATTCATATCTCCCGTCAATACAAATTTGCCGTTTCCGACAGACTCTGATATGTGTACCATTATCTGCTCTGCCGCAAGCAAACGAGCCGTCTTTCCTCTATGGTCTGTATGCGCGTTGTAGAACCAAAGCAAGGTATCGGCATCGTTATGCTTCAAACAAACAGCGGTACAGACTCTGGGACAACCGCTCTGGTCTCCGGGATAGCGCGTGCCGGGCACGTGCGGTGTAGCCGAGAGCCAAAAGGTCTCTGCCGATATCATCATAAATTTGCTGACCTTATAAGCAACGATAGTCGATTCTCCCCTGTATTTTGCGTCTCTTCCGCATCCGATAACAAGATACTCGGGAGTAAGCGTTTGAATGAGCCAATCCCGCATTTCATTGTTCGCCTCTTGAAATCCGATAAGATCGGGATCCTGAGTCTTTATTGCCTCAAGTATCCTTCCCTTTCTGTTATAGAAAATATTTATCCCGTCCGATTCAGAAACTACTCTGAGATTGAACGACATTACCTTGATCTTAGCAAACATACATTGACCTCCGTTATTTTTGAATTATACGAATATGATACCACATTTTCGGGGATAAAACAATACCTTAAAAGGTCAAATTTCAAAAATAATGCTTCGGCGCGTTGACTTTTTACCATAAATAATGTATAATAGATGCGTTGTGTTCAACACTTACAGACAAGGCTTGCGTCAGCATACGATTTGCGGCGTCGACGAAAGGAGATCAAAAATGAAAAATCACGTTAAAGGTATTGCGGTATTATTAGCCGTACTTATGTTGTTCTCGGTGGCTATGTGCGCCTGCACTCCCCAAGAAGACCCTAACGACGATACTTCAGACACTGCCGTTAAAGGCGATCCGTCTGAAAGCAGCACCAAAATACCCGGCAATGACATCTCCGATGATTCGGATGTCGAAGACAGCGGTACACCCTCGGAAAGCGAGACCTATCCTGTTTATACGAAGCTTCCCTTCAAATTTACCGCCGAAAGCATAACGACAAACAACAAAATAAATACATACCGCATATTCAACAATCTCGCAGATCCTGCGTACCTTATTCCCGCGTTAAACCAATATTTCGTTCCTCAGGGAATGGATATTTGGGAAGAGATGGGATGGCTCATGATATCCGGATATTTCACCGAAAGCACATTTTCCTCTTGCTCCGTCCTTTTGGCGCTCGATCTCAGAACGGGAGAATATGTAGGTGAATATTATCTTAAAAATTCCGACGGATCAGATCATACGGGTCACGCAGGCGGCGTTGCAATAACATCCAAGAACCTTTTTATTTCAAACGGTAAAAAGCTTCACAGAATACCGCTTGACGATATAAAAGCGGCAAACAGAATGGGAGACATCCGCATAGTTGACACGATCAATGTCCCCGTAAGCGCCTCCTTCTGCAACTATTCTGCAGGTGTGCTTTGGGTCGGTGATTTCTACGAGTCCAAATCATACAAAACCGATACATTCAGACATATGAAAAACCGTTCGGGAGATATGTATTACGCTTGGTGCGTAGGCTACAAGCTGAGCGATGAGGCGGAAAACGAGATAGCCGCTGATAAAAATTTACCCTCATATGAATATGCAACTCCCGATATTATTCTTTCCATCCGCGAAAAGGTACAGGGATTCGCTGTTGTTTCCGACAAATATATCGCGCTCAGCTGCTCATACGGACGCACAAACGACTCGACCATATATCTTTACAACAATGTGCTTGACAGCGAGGCACACGGCTCATACAAGCTTAACGGAACTGATGTCCCTCTGTGGTTCTTAGACTCAAAAACGGGGTGCAAATCCTACAAAAGTATGCCTATGACCGAAGGGCTTGCCGCGTATAACGGAAAGCTCCTGATACTTTACGAATCGGGTGCCGACAAATACCGCAACGGCGGCGGTAAATATCCTACCGACTCGGTATGGACTATGAATATGCCAAGCAAATAATAACATATAACAAAATAAAACAGGAGACATCTCATCGTTTGGGATGTCTCCTGCTCTATTATTGTAATATCACATACGGATTATCTAAACTATATAAGATCAAAGTCCGCGCTTGATATATTTTGTGTGAAGAACCTCGTGAGCTACCTTACTGTTGGGTGAGCCGAGGAATTCATCATATATCATCTTGATCGTGGGGTTGTCCTGGGATTGGCGGAGCTCCATTTTAGAGTCTGCGTTGTAGAGCACGGAAGCTCTTACAGCACGGAGATCAACATTATTTCTGACAACTGCGGGTTGGATCGGCTGACCGCCGCCGTTTACGCAACCGCCGGGACAAGCCATAACCTCAACAAACTGAACATCAAGCTTGCCTGCTTTGATGTCATTGAGAAGCTTCTTTGCGTTCTTAGTTCCGCTTGCAACAGCAACATTGATCTTAAGATCTCCGAGTGTATATGTTGCGAGTTTGATGCCTTCTGTGCCTCTGACCTCTTTATAATCGATATCATCAGCTTTCTTACCCGTTACGAGCTCAGCGGCATATCTGAGAGCTGCTTCCATAACGCCGCCCGTAGCACCGAAAATAGCACCTGCGCCGGATCCGACTGCAAAAGGCTGATCAAAGGTCTCATCATTGAGCGCTCTGAAATCGATACCCGTTTTTTCGATCATTCTTGCAACCTCACGGGTCGTGATAGCCGCGTCAACATCGGGATATCCGGATGCGCTCTGATCGGGACGGCTTACCTCAAACTTCTTAGCCGTACAAGGAATAGCGGAAACGAAATAGATATCCTTGGGATCTATACCGTTCTTCTTAGCAAAGTAGGTCTTTACGATAGCACCGAACATCTGCTGAGGAGATTTACAGGTCGAAAGATTTTCTGTCATCTCGGGGAAATAATGCTCGCAATATTTGATCCAACCGGGCGAGCAAGATGTAATGAGCGGAAGTTCGCCGCCCTTTGTAAGACGACTTGCAAGCTCGTTTGCCTCTTCGATGATCGTAAGGTCGGCGGTAAGGTTCATATCGAACACTCCGTCAAATCCGAGACGCTTGAGAGCGGCGACCATCTTGCCCTCGCAATCTGTGCCGGGCTCGTAGCCGAAGCATTCACCGATCTGGGCTCTTACGGAAGGAGCGGTGCAAATGTATACCTTCTTATCGGGATCTGCAAGTGCATCGAATACATCGTCGGTGTCATCTCTCTCGTAAAGAGCTCCCGTAGGACAAGCAACTATACACTGACCGCAGTTGATGCAAGAGGTCTCTGCTAAGGGCTTGTTGAACACGGAACCGATAAACGTATCAAATCCGCGGTTGTTGGCACCGATAACGCCGACTGCTTGATTATTACAAACAGCTACGCAACGGCGGCAAAGGATACACTTGTTATTATCTCTTATAATGGGTGAAGATCTGTCGATCTCGTATTTTGTTCTTGTTCCCGTGAAGTGGGACTCCTCTACTCCGTAATCGCGGCAGAGCTTCTGAAGCTCACAGTTCGTGCTGCGAACGCAGGAGAGGCATTTTCTCTCGTGATTGGAAAGAACGAGTTCAAGGTTGAGCTTTCTTGCTTTTATAACTCTGGGGGTGTTTGTGAACACTTCCATACCTTCGGTAGCGGGATATACGCAAGCCGTTACCATACGGGGAGGACGACCGCCCTCGGAAACGTCAACAAGGCAGATACGGCAAGCGCCGATCTCGTTAATGTCTTTAAGATAGCAAAGAGTAGGAATATCTATATTAGCCGCTC
>CAYYND010000021.1:0-25430 GCA_964472845.1 uncultured Lachnospiraceae bacterium
CCCTTCGGCGTATCAGGTACGGCCGGCCAATTCGATATCATTGCAAACGTTCAGGGCGGCGGCTTCTCCGGTCAGGCAGGCGCTATCCGTCACGGTCTTGCACGTGCTCTCGTAAAGGCTGACGAGGAATACAAGCCCGCTCTTAAGGCTGCAGGATTCCTTACACGTGACCCCAGAATGAAGGAAAGAAAGAAATACGGACTCAAAGCCGCTCGTCGTGCTTCGCAGTTCTCAAAGAGATAATCACAATTTTCTCAAAAAGCGAGAAAACAAGAGAATATCAAAGAAAAACGCCGTTTTTGCGAGATTGCAAGAGCGGCGTTTCTGTTTTTGATGTCCGCTTAATGCGCAAGTCAAAAGCGAATAAGATAAGCGATCAAGGAAAGATATCCGAGATCGCTTGTTTTTGCTATGAAAAATTATTAAAATTCAGTTCGTCTCTGTGCTCGGAATGCTTTTATCGACGTCTCTTTCGTTAAGTCCCATCAATATCCATATCTCGGCAAAATAGCACATCACGCCGACTGCTATATCAAGAGAGTAGTAACCGACCATAACGAGTACCTCTAGCACGCTGTCCGGCATTCCGTAGGTGATATCGTAGATAACTCTCGTTATAACCTTAAGTACGCATATTATCAAAGCACCGATAAATGCCGATCTTTGCATAGGATTGCCGAGGTCAAAAAGCTTTTTGAGAGGGAAGCAGGATCTCCCCGCATCAAGTGCCGCAGAACATTCATTGCGTATCGATCTGACGCAGAAAACAAGTATGCCGAGCTGAAAGGTCTCTACAAGTATCAGCACGCCGACATAGCCAAGGCTCGTGAAGCTGATGCTGCCTTCCATTACCGAAGTGATCAGATAGTTTGAAAGATATTTAAAGAGAATGGCTCCCGAATATGCAAAGATAAAATATTTGGCACCTTTCAAAGAGTACTTTATGCCGTAATACACGATAAAAGCAAAAGAGAACACTATGACCGAAAGCTCGACAAGCGTATATATGACTTGTACTATATTGGGTAATACCGTATCAAGGTATATTATATCATTGCAGAGATATACGTAAATCGGGAGCAGTATATACGAATATACGGCATATGCTCCGAAGATAAATACGGCAAACAAGGTTTTGCTTTTCTTTTCGATGTTAGGCATAAAAAAACGGCTTCCTTTCCTGACCTCTTGTTGATGATCTGCGATATACCGAACAATTATATCACATCGAGACGGGATTATAAAGCCGTTATTTTATATTAATTTATATCTAAATGTAAATTTTATATCGATGCGGCATTAAAGCATATGATATTTTCGGAAAGATCCTCGGCGTATTCGCGCGCATGTGTGACCGCTATTACGAGGTGGTCCTTTGAATATTCTTTTATGATTCCGATCAGCTTTTTTACGTTATCCTCGTCAAGTCCGTTGAAGGGTTCGTCGAGCAAAAGAATATCTCCTTGATACGCAAGCGCTCTTGCGAACGAAACGCGCTGATTCATACCGCCTGAAAGCTCGGAAGGATATTTGTCAGCGTCCGCACCGAGACCTACGAGAGATAGTAGCTCCTTTGCTTTGATGAGCGTACTTTTCTTGCCGCCGAGGACGAGATTTACGTTTTCAGCGGCACTCATCCAAGGAAGCAGTCTCGGCTCTTGGAACATATAGGAGATCTTAAGCTCTTTTCGGTCGGACAGGATCTCGCCGAGTGTCGGCTTGAGAGTTCCTGCGATCATATTGAGAAGCGTGGTTTTGCCGCATCCCGAGTCTCCCATTATCACGAAAGCGCCCGTGTCGGGAAATTCGAGCGAAAGTGCTTTGAACACCTGTTTATCTCCGAAAGAATGACTGAGGTCGGTTATCCTAATCATTGGTATTGCCTCCGTTTTGTGATCTTTTGTCCGTCGAAAGGAACCTGCCCGATATCGCTCCGAGGATCAGTTCGATAAAGAGACTCATAAGGACGACAGCCAGCGTCCAAGCGAAGAGATCTGTCGTTTCGAGATACTGCTTTGATTCAAAAAGCATCTTTCCGATAGATATCGCCGGAGCTGCGAGTACCTCGGCGGCGATGCCTGCTTTCCACGCAAGCCCCGCCGAGGTCATTATCGCCGATCTGAAATAGGGAAGCACTGACGGGATGTACAGTACACGTATTTTTTTGAGGAACGGGATTCTGTACACCCTTGTCATTTCAACGAGCTTGGGATCTGCCGACTTTATGCCCTCGTGTACGTTTGAAAATATTACGGGAAGCACGATAAGATAAACTATAAATATCGGTAGAAGCGCTCGCTTCATCCACACGAGAGCTAAAATTATGAACGACGAAACGGGAGTCGATTTTATTACCGTCATAAGAGGACGCAGAAAATCGTGTATTATCTTCCATTGACTTGTCAGTGTTCCGAGTAGGACACCGCATAATACAGCACTGACCGTTCCGAGAAGAACGCGGATCATAGAGTAGAGTATGATCTTGTAAAATTCGGCACCGGAAGCAAGCTCGAAAAAGCGTCTCAGCACGCTTGTCGGCGTAGGGAAGAGCAGTTCGTTATCAGTAATGCTCGCAAGCAGCTGCCAAACTCCTACCCAAAAAGCGAATATAAATATGATCTTTACAAGTCTTATGGTGCGCTTTTTTAAGCAATTCATAGCAATAACAGTCCTCCTTTCGCCCGATCTTACGGAACGGTGGTCAAATTAATCATTGATAAAATATTCGATCTACGTTCGATTATTTGCTTCTTGTGTAGTAGATCGCATCATCGGGAACGGCACCGCCGACCGACTTGGGCTCGATCTCGTAAAGTGCACCGAAAAGGTACGAAAGCGCCGTTTTCATCTCGGAGCCTTCGATATAGCAGATATTGCATCCGGGAATAGCCTTGAGAGCTACCGCTTTGCTCGGAAGAATACCAAGCTCAGCCATATTTGTCGCGGATGTTTCGGCATCCGTAGCTATCTTTTCTATAGAAGCCTTGTACTGTGTAAGGAATTTTTCAACTACTTCGGGGTGATTTTCGGCAAATTCCGTTCTTACGATGATACATCCCTGTACAAGCGTATTTTCTTTGCCGCAAGCCTTTTCCCACTCGGCGGTGATATCGAGCGCTACGTTGATGTTTTCATTTTTGGATTTGATCACAGTGACCTTGGGCTCTGGAAGCAGAGCTATATCAGCTTTTCCCGTAACTACCGCGGTAGTGAGCTCGTCGGGGCTCGGATATGTTGTTCCGTCTATCGTGATGTCCTTGCCGACCTCGAGTCCGTTCTTCGCACAGAGGTATTTGAGAAGATATTCGGGATTTGAGCCGAGTCCGGGAACGTATACCGTCTTGCCCTTCAGGGACTCAAACGAGGTGACGCCGTTTCCGTTTTCAAGGATATAAAGAACGCCTTTTGTGTTTATTGCCGCGACCTTCACCTTGCCCTTCGTTTTGTTATAGAGTACAGATGCGAGGTTGGTGGGAACGGCGGCAATATCGGCTTCTCCGCCTATCATAGCCGCAGAAACGACATCGGCGGCAGTCGCGATCTCAAAGCTGAATTGGGGATCTTTTGCCGCCATCATATTGGCAGCGCCCATACCGGTAGTACCGTTAAGAAGGATTATTTTTGCTTTTGTATCGTCTGTCATCGGTGCGTCTGTATCTGCGTTGCTTTCGCCGTCGGCGGGCTCTTTGTCGCAAGCAGTCATAAGACCGAGCGAGATCGTAAGAAGTAACAGCACAGCTATTACACCGAGGATTGATTTTTTAAATTGCTTGTTCATTTTTTGCTTCCTTTCGGATTTTTAATAATATGATATTATTTATTCGGGTTGTATCCGTATTTTCGGAGTGCCGCCCGATCAATAACCGTGATGCTTTTCCCCTCGCGGGAAATGATACCTTTTTCGGTCAGGTTGTCAAGCGCTCGATAAAGAGAGGCTCTGCCTACATCTATCATCTCGCAAAGCTTTGAGTAATTAAAGGGCAGTATGAAGCTGTCCTGCTCGGATATCGTGTCCAGATATATGGCAAGTCGGCGCTCTGCGCTGCCCGCGGTGAACTGCCTTATCTTTCGGTTCAGAAAGGCTATGCGGTTGGCAAGAAAATGAAAGTACGCGTACATAAAATCCGACTCTGTCTCCAAAAGCTTTTTGAAGGATGCTTGCTTTATAAAGACTACGGAGCATTTCTTTTCCGCCTTGACCGTGCTTATGAATGTGTCGGCATCCGCAAATAAATTAGCAACTCCGAACAAACTTCCGACATTCAGCACTCTCAAGCATACCTCTCTGCCTTCGTCGGAAGAAAAGACCGTTGCGGATCCCTGCATAATCACTGCGGGGTCTATGCTTTCCGATGCAAGGCTTGAGCCGTATATGATCTCGCCCTGAGAATATTCTTTGAGAAATATCTGTCCCTCATCTACGAGCTCCGACAATGTATCCTTGCCAAGAGACGCAAAGATATCGACGGATCCTATGAATGAAAGAAGCGCAGTTTTTGTTCTTTCGCTCGTTTCTGACTTTTTTTTCATACTCTCGCCTCGAAAATGTATCATTTGAGACAATTATAACATATACATATTGTTTTGTCAATGAGTATCGTAAAACAGTGTATACTTTTTTATGTAAAAAATATATTAATTTATTCTTTTTAGTTGCAACTTGCAAAAATGTGTTGTATAATATAATGATAAAAGATTTAATGTACATACCAGGAGGAAGTTATGACACTTGTTATTTTAGCGGCGGGTATGGGCTCAAGGTACGGAGGACTCAAGCAGATCGATCCGATGACGGATAACGGAGAGTTTATTCTCGATTTTTCGATCTATGATGCCATCCGCGCCGGGTTTGATAAAGTTGTCTTTGTTATAAAGGAAGAGAACTACGATCTGTTCCGCGAGACCGTAAGCAAAAGACTCGAAGGAAAGATCAAGGTCGAATATTGCTTCCAGCGCATAGATGACATTCCCGAGGGGATAAATATTCCCGACGGAAGGGTAAAGCCATTCGGAACCGCACACGCCGTCCTTGCGGCAAGAAACGCCGTCGACGGGGACTTTGCCGTCATAAATGCCGATGACTTTTACGGCAGACAGGCCTTCGAACTCCTTGCAAAGCATTTTGCAAACAAAGACGGTTCCGCTAAAGGTAAAGAAAATTGCTGTATGATAGGCTATCGACTCGGAAACACACTGACCGAAAACGGAACCGTATCTAGGGGGATCTGCACTGCGGACGAAAATTCGTTGCTCGTTTCGGTTACCGAGCGAACGAAGATAGCACGTGACGGCGACAACGCAAAATATATCGATGCCGACGGAACCGAGCACGCGCTTTCCGCTGACAGTATAGCATCTATGAACTGTTGGGGATTTACGAATGGTATGCTCAAATATATGTGGCAGGGATTTGAGGACTTTTTGAGATCGCTTGATTTCAACGATCCCGATTGGATCAAAAAAGAATACTATCTGCCGTATGCCGTGGCAAGTGCACTTGAAGCGGATAAATGCACCGTCAAGGTATATCCCACTTCGGCAGTCTGGTATGGGGTTACATATCATGAGGACAGAGAAAAGGTAAGAGCGAGCATAAACAAGCTTATCGAAAATAAAGAGTATCCGAAGGATATGTGGAAAAAATAAAAAATGATCTGATGCGGAAGGTTTACGGCTCGTCGGGTTCTGATGCGTGATAGGCATAAGACTTTTTGCTGCTTACGAAAGGAATGGTCAAAAAATGATAGAATTAACACGAGATTACATATGCGCGTTGGCGGAACATTTTGCGGTCGAGGGCAATCCTGTCGAGGTCGCCGAATGTAACAACGGACATATCAATCATACGTTTTTTGTTACATTGAACAATGACGGTGAGAAGTCAAGATATGTTCTTCAGTGCATAAACACATCAATATTTACGGATTACCGTGGACTTATGAACAATATTTCCGCAGTTACCGAATATCTTCGCGAAAAATACCGTCTTGAGGGATACGCGGATTATGAGAGAAGAACGCTTACCGTAATTCCTTCAAAGAAAGGCGAAAATTACTACGTTGATGATTTAGGTAACGTATGGCGTATGTACAAATGTATTGAGAATGCTACCTGTTATCAAGCGGTCGAGTCTGATGAAATGTTTAAAAAGGTGGGAGCGGCATTCGGCAGATTTCAAAAGGATCTTGCGGATTTTGATGCTTCCGTGCTTTGCGAAACTATCAAAAATTTCCATAACACAGAGTCAAGGCTATCGGACCTTTACAAGGCAATAGAGGAAAACAAGGCGGGAAGAGCCGACAGCGTCAAAGCCGAGATAGAGTTTGTACGTTCTCGTGCCGACCTGTGCTCGTCGATAGTAAGTAAGATACGAAGCGGCGAGATACCTTTGAGGGTCACGCACAATGATACCAAGCTCAATAATATTATGATGGACGATGCGAGCGGTGAAGGAATATGTATTTTGGATCTTGACACCGTTATGCCGGGATCGGCACTTTATGATTTCGGTGACTCGATCAGATTCGGGGCTTCGTCTGCCGCAGAGGATGAGACAGATCTTTCAAAGGTATATATGAGAGAGGATATGTTCGAAGCCTTTGCGGACGGATTTCTTTGCGCGGTAGGAGATTCGCTTACTGATAACGAGATCCGTATGCTTCCGCTCGGAGCTGTCGTGATAACGCTTGAAACGGGTATACGTTTTCTTACCGACTACCTGAACGGCGATACTTATTTCAAGACTGCTTATCCGGAGCACAATCTCGACAGGGCGAGAAATCAATTTAAATTGGTATCCGATATGGAAGGGAAGGCGGATGCGATGAATGCCGCCGTCGCGCAGTATCTAAAGCACAAGAACAGCTGATCAAATACATAATATATAAACATTTTGGAGGGAAATATGTCAGTTCTTATTACGGGAGGAACCGGTTATATAGGTTCGCACACTATCGTTGAGTTGCTTAATGAGGGATACGATCTTGTAGTGTTAGATAACTTTTGCAACAGTAAGCCTTGCGTTATAGACAGGATCGAGAGGATAACGGGCAAAAGCTTTAAATTCTATGAGGCGGATCTTCTTGACTATGATGCGGTAGACAGAATATTTGCCGAGAACGATATCGACAGTGTTATACATTTTGCAGGGCTCAAGGCGGTAGGTGAGTCGGTGGAAAAGCCGCTTCTTTATTACCACAATAATATCACGGGAACGCTTAATCTTTGCCGTATAATGAATGCACACGGCGTAAAGAACATAGTTTTTAGCTCTTCAGCGACAGTGTATGGAAGGGCGGAGACGATGCCCATCACCGAGGATTTTCCCCTCTCCGCGACCAATCCATATGGTCAGACAAAGCTTATGATAGAGCGGATACTCGGAGATCTTGCGGTTTCGGATAAAGATCTCAGCGTCTCTGTGCTCAGATATTTTAATCCGATAGGCGCACACAAGAGCGGACTTATCGGAGAGGATCCGAACGGTATACCCAACAATCTCCTGCCTTACATAACCAAGGTCGGCATAGGTGAATTGAAGCAATTGAAAATATACGGCGACGATTATGACACGCATGACGGTACGGGAGTACGCGATTATATTCACGTCGTAGACCTTGCTAAGGCTCATCTTGCGGCACTCAAGCGCGCTAAGCAGGTTAAGGGGATAGAGTATTATAACGTCGGAACGGGAGTAGGTTATTCTGTTCTCGACATAGTAAACGCCTATATGGAGACGACGGGTGTGAATATTCCTTACAAAGTAGTTGCAAGGCGTCAGGGAGATGTGGCTACAAGTTATTCAGATCCTTCAAAAGCGGAAAAATATCTCGGTTGGAAGGCTCAATACGGTATAAAAGATATGTGTATGGATGCTTACAATTGGCAGACCAAAAATCCGCACGGATACGGTGACTGATATGAAAAATATTGAAAAAAAGCATTATGGCGTACTTTCGACGGGAGAAAGGGTATCAAGCTACACTCTCTCTAATGGGAACGGCACACAGGTGACGGTTATCGATTACGGTGCCGCCATTATAAAGCTTTGCGTAAAAGACAGATGCGGACGCTTTTCCGACGTCGTTGCCGGATACGACAGCCTTTCCGATTATGAGTTCGGCGACGGATATCTCGGCGCAGTCGTAGGAAGAGTGGGGAACCGTATCGCAAACGGCAAATTTACGCTTGACGGTGTCGAATACACGCTTTACCGAAACGACGGCTCAAACCACCTGCACGGAGGGAAACAGGGCTTTTCCAACAAGATCTGGGGTGTCGAGATGCACGATTCGGACGAGCCCAGCCTTGTGATGTCCTATACCTCCGCCGACGGAGAAGAGGGATATCCCGGAGCTCTTTCGGTAACCGTGACGTATAAACTTACAAACGACGATGCACTGTCGATAAATTATAAAGCACAGACGGATAAACCGACTGTACTTAATCTTACCAATCATTCGTATTTTAATCTTGGAGGATACGCCTCGGGAAGTATCCTCGATCACGAGATTATGATAGATGCGGATACGTATCTTCCCACCGATGAAACGCTGATCCCTACGGGAGAGCTGCGCGCGGTCAAGGGCACGGCATTTGATTTTACATCGCCCAAGAAGATCGGCAGTGATCTCGATACCGAAAAATGCCGCGATCTCAAAATTGCGGGCGGTTACGATCACTGTATGAATTTTGTCGGCGGAAAAACAAACGAGCCGCAGCTCCGCATAAAGGTGTATGACGAAAAGAGCGGACGTGAGATGAGCGTATACACGGATCAGCCTTGTGTTCAGTTTTACACGGCAAACTTTTTGGCAAATCCCGATCATCCGCTCAAGGGCGGATACCCTCAGCAGAGACGCCACGCCTTTTGCCTTGAGACCCAGCATATGCCCGACAGTATTAATCACGAAAATTTTACGGATACCGTACTGAGACCGGGAGAAATATATGACCATACCACTGTGTATAAATTTGATGTAAGATGATCATATCCGTATGATCCCGTAAAAGGAGATGATACCGAATGAAATACAGTATAACCTCCGACGGCATTCGTCGAGTCGAGATATCGGTCGGCGAGCTGTGCTTCTTGGCTGAGCGTTCGGGAGATCTTGAGTACAGGAGATCGGCTGAACGTACCCTTAAGACGCAAAACGGGATATATTTGCATAAATTGATATCGGAGAGCCTTTGCCGAGATACCTCAGAAGGTGAATATAAAACAGAGGTGGGGCTTTCTGTAACGGACGAATACGCAGGTGCGGAGTATTGCATAAGCGGTCGTGCTGACGGAGTGAGATACTTCGGCGGAGAGATCACTGTTGATGAGTACAAAACGACGGGCTACGAAGTCCGATGCGCCTCCGAGCTTCATCTTGCGCAACTCAGATGCTACGCATATATGCTATGTAAGCGTGACGGTTTGGAACGTATAAAAACAAGGCTCATATACTGTCCCGTAAAGGACAGCGGCGAGCGTTCGGTATCGCCCGAGACATTACCGGAGCTCAAGATATTCGATCACGAGTTTACGTACGCCGAGTTAAAACGCTTTTGGAACGCATTGTTAGAAAAAATAGCCGTGCGTGTAAAATACGCCGATATCCGTCAAAGATACGTGATACCTTCCGCAAAAGACGTACCGTTTCCGTACAAAGAGCTTCGAGAGGGGCAAAAGGAGCTTATTGCCGAGGAATATCGGTGTATAAAGCGAGGTAAACGCCTTTTCGTTCAAGCTCCAACGGGTATCGGGAAGACCATCTCCACCCTTTATCCGGCGGTAAGAGCACTCGGCGACGGACTGTGCGATAAGATATTCTATCTTACCGCAAAATCCTCAACAAGACGCGAGGCGTACAATGCCGCCGAACGGCTGTTTGCGGTCGGCGCGCACCTTCGCACGATCGTACTTTCTCCGAAGAATACTATGTGTTTGTGCGAGGACGGTGCGGATAACACCTCGTCACGTCTCAACAATTGCGATACGAGCAAATGCAGATACGCAAAGGGGTATAATAACAGGGTCTCGCTTGCGATAGACGAGCTTTTGTCAACGCAAAACTGTTTTACGAGAGGTATCATAATTCAGGTAGCACGAAAACACGGGGTCTGTCCTTATGAGCTTTCTTTGGATCTTTCCGAGCTTTGTGATCTTGTGATATGTGACTACAACTATGTTTTCGATCCCGTTGTGTATCTGAGACGTTATTTTTCCGAAAACGCCACTGCCGACGGAAGATTTGTCTTTTTGGCAGACGAGGCACATAATCTGCCCGAGAGGGCGCGTGAGATGTACTCCTCAAGCCTTTCGTGTAAGATGTTTGAAAATATGTACGCAAGCTTGCCGTCCTCGGAGACAAGACTCATAAAATGGATCGGCGAGTTTGTAATTTCTATGCGAAAGCTTCGCACAGGATGCAAAAACGAATTGTCCAAGGATGCGGAGGGCAGAGAATTCGGCTTCAATCTTGACAGGGAACTCAACGAGTCCTTCATTGGATCCGTGGCACTGCTTTCCGAAAGACTTGACAGATGGTCGCGAGAATGTGCAGGCAATTATTTGGAGAACACTGTTAAGGATATCAGCTTTGAATTGCACAAATTTCTCAAAATCGCAGAGATATACGACGAGGCGTTTCTGAATTATACGGAGATAAGCGGAGGAGATATAAAATTCAGACTTTTTTGCCTTGATCCGTCTCATCCGATCGAAAAATGCCTTAAGAGATCCGTCTCATCCGTATTCTTCTCCGCAACGCTTACACCGCCAGATTATTTTGCGGATGTTCTCGGCAGAACGCATAGCAATGTCACGCTTACCCTGCCGTCACCGTTTCCGAAAAACAATCTGTGTATTACCGCAGTAACCAACGTAAGCACTCGATTTGAGGACAGAAAAAAGTCCGTCAAGAAGATCGCGGCGATCATTGCTCATACAGTAAGACACCGACGCGGAAACTATATAGTTTATTTTCCTTCCTATGCTTATATGAAGGACGTGCTTGAGGTGTTTTCCTCAAAATTTCCGAATGTTCCTTTGATAGTTCAAAAACCGAGTATGAATGCTTCGGCAAGAAACAAATTTATCGATTCCTTTCCCGAGGATACGGGCAAGCTTCGCGTGGGATTTTGTGTCCTCGGCGGAAGTTTTTCCGAGGGGATAGATCTCCCCGGCACGAGGCTTATCGGTACCGTGATCGTCGGGCTCGGTTTGCCGGGACTTTCAAATGAAAGGAATATCATAAGAGATTATTTTGAGAACAAGTATGAGTGTGGATATGATTACGCATACACTTACCCCGGTATGAATAATGTTCTTCAAGCGGCAGGCAGAGTCATAAGACGCGAAAATGACCGCGGAGTCGTAGTTCTCGTTGACGACAGATATGAGACCGAGCAGTATAAAGTGCTGTACCCGAAGCATTGGTCGCATATGAAATTCGCTCATTCAAACGATGATCTTTCATTTTTTATCGAAAACTTCTGGAAACAGAGCTGAAAAATACATTTTTAGTAAAAAGAAATTGCAAATTTTTAAAAAACATATTGCATAATGCTTTTAAATGTGCTATAATGAGCAACGCAAGTGATTTGAAGTTGCAGTTTTGATTTTCAAAAATTGCGTTATCGCGCAGATCCAAGAGCTACCGAAAGTTTGGGCTCAAAATACAAAACAGAAAGGATTACTTCAAATGAAACGCATCACTTTAAAACAGATATTCAAGTCTCCCGAGGATTACGCCGACAGAGCCATTACCGTTGCAGGATGGGTAAGAACCATCCGCGCGAGCAACGCATTCGGTTTTATCGAGCTTAATGACGGAAGCTATTTTAAAAACCTTCAGATAGTTTTTGAGAACGAGCTGCTGGATAACTATAAAGAGATCGCAAAGCAAAACGTTGGCGCTTCTCTCGTTATCGAAGGTACTCTCGTGCTTACACCCGAGGCAAAGCAGCCATTCGAGCTTAAAGCCTCAAAGATCGAGGTCGAGGGTCTCTCTGCCCCCGAATTTCCGCTTCAGAAAAAGAAGCATTCTCCCGACTTTCTGAGAACTATCGCGCATCTTCGTCCGCGTGCGAATACTTACAACGCGGTCTTCCGTGTACGTTCGGTAGCGGCTTTTGCTATCCATAAATTCTTCAATGAGCGTGGCTTTACTTACGTTCATACACCTCTCATAACGGGGTCCGACTGTGAGGGTGCCGGCGAGATGTTCCAGGTTACAACGCTTGATATGGAAAATCCTCCGAGGCTGGACGACGGCAGTGTGGACTATTCCAAGGATTTCTTCGGCAAGAAGACCAACCTTACGGTATCAGGTCAGCTTAACGTCGAATGCTTTGCTATGGCATTTGCCAATGTTTATACCTTTGGACCTACCTTTAGAGCGGAAAACTCCAATACACCGAGACACGCCGCAGAGTTCTGGATGGTAGAGCCCGAGATAGCTTTTGCGGATCTTGCGGATGATATGGATCTTGCAGAGGCTATGATAAAGTACGTAGTAAGCTACATTATGCAGGAATGCCCCGCAGAGCTTGAGTTCTTTAACAAATTCTATGATAATACCCTTATCGAGAGAATGACTAACCTTTGCAATAATGAGTTCGGAAGAGTTACCTACACAGAGGCGATCAAGCTTCTCTCCGAAAGCGGACACAAGTTCGATTATCCCGTATCGTGGGGCATCGATCTTCAGACCGAGCATGAAAGATATCTCACTGAGCACATTTTCAAAAAGCCCGTTTTTGTTACCGATTATCCTAAGGAGATCAAAGCCTTCTATATGCGTCAGAACGATGACGGCAAGACTGTTGCGGCGGCTGATATGCTCGTACCGGGCGTCGGCGAGCTCATAGGCGGTTCACAGCGCGAGGAAAGACTTGATAAGCTTATGGAAGCGATCGATCGCTTCGGACTTAAGCCCGAGGATTATTGGTGGTACATTGAGCTTCGTAAATACGGCGGAACAAAGCACGCAGGCTTTGGACTCGGCTTTGAGCGTCTCGTTATGTATGTAACGGGTATATCCAACATCCGAGATGTTGAGGCATTCCCGAGGACTGCGGGTAACGCTGATTTTTGATCATATAACAGGAAGGTGCTGAGTCGTTGATGATTCAGCACCTTCGGATAGGACGGTATACTATGTCTGACCTTTCTGTGAAAGGAAACCTTAATTATCTTAACTTGAGCAACGATGAGTTGCTTGAGCTCCAGAATGCACTTTGGCAAGAATACAGTGATTACACCGCGCAGGGGCTTTCTCTTGATCTGTCGCGCGGAAAACCCGGCAAAGAGCAGCTCGACCTTGTCACGGGTATGCTTGATATCATATCTACCGCAGATGACTGCCGCAGTGAGGCAGGTATAGACTGCCGTAACTACGGTATACTTGAAGGTATTCCCGAGGCACGGCGGCTTTTTTCGGACCTTTTGCACATTCCCGCAAAAAATATAATCGTCGGCGGCAACTCATCTCTTAACCTTATGTACGACGCGGTGGTAAGAGCCCTTCTTTTCGGCGTGTACGGAAGCGAAAAGCCGTGGATCAAGTGCGGAAAAGTGAAGTTTCTTTGCCCCGCACCCGGATACGACAGACATTTCGCAATATGCGAGTCTCTGGGTATAGAAATGATAACCGTTAAGATGACCCCCACGGGTCCCGATATGGATGCGGTAGAGGCGCTTGTATCAAAAGACCCGCTCATCAAAGGCATCTGGTGCAACCCCAAATATTCCAATCCCGACGGATACACTTATTCGGATGAGACCGTAAGACGCTTTGCAAGGCTTAAGCCGGCGGCGCACGATTTCAGGATCTTTTGGGATAATGCTTACGTTGTACACGATATTTATCCCGACAATAGAGATACTCTTCTTGATATTTTCAAGGAATGTGAAAAATACGGAACCGAGGATTCGGTATTTTATTTTGCCTCGACCTCCAAGATATCCTTCCCGGGTTCGGGTGTGTCGATCCTTGCGGCGTCCGATAATAACGTCAAGCACATATGCGATATTATGACGTATCAGACGATAGGTCACGATAAGATCAATCAGATAAGGCACGTAAAGTATTTTAAAAATGCGGATAACATAAGAAAGCATATGGAGGATCTTGCCGAGATCATAAGACCTAAGTTTGAGATAGTTCTCAATACCTTTGAAAGGGATCTCGGAGGAACTGGGACGGCTCGTTGGACGAATCCCAAAGGCGGATATTTTATAAGCCTTTATACACTTGGCGGATGTGCGAAGAGAACTTATAATCTTGCCTTGAAAGCGGGCGTTAAGCTTACCAACGTCGGATCCACCTATCCGTATCGTAACGATTTTCAAGACAGCAATATAAGGATCGCGCCGACCTTTCCGTCAAACGAGGAGCTGCAGAAGGCTATGGATATCCTTACGGTTTGCGTAAAGATCGCGGCGATAGAGAAGATAATTTCAGAAAGATAACACAGAATAAAAAAGGGACGCACCACTGTATGCGTCCCTGTGATTTAATATGTTTTTTACAGGACAAATATGAGCAAAAAGATCACACAACGGAGCACAAATCCCTTCAAAAACAGCGATACCAACAAGAGATATTATACCTACGACTATTATTTGCGCAAGAAATTTGGCGGTAAATGCGCCAAAATAGTCCTTGATGCGGGCTTTACCTGCCCGAATATCGACGGTCGATGTGGATATGGAGGATGTATATACTGTTCGGGGCGAGGAAGCGGCGATTTTGCGCCTTCCTCGGAGCTGTCCGTAACCGAGCAATACAATGAGATAAAAAGAACGCTCGGCAAAAAGTGGAAGACGGACAGATTTATCCCGTATTTTCAGGCGCATACCAATACCTACGCACCGCTCAGTGTGCTTAAAGAGAAATTTGAAGAAGCCGTAAGACTTGACGGTGCGGTCGCGCTAAACATCGCGACAAGAGCCGATTGCCTTCCGAACGATGTCGTGGACTATCTTTCTGAGCTTGCGGACAGGATCCCTCTCACGGTGGAGCTCGGTCTGCAAACGTCATTTGACAGCACCGCAAAAATAATAAACCGAGGACACACATATGAGGAGTTTGAACGCGGTTATTATTCGTTAAGGAAAGCAAATAAAAGGATCAAGATCTGCATACACTTGATATTCGGCTTGCCGAGCGAGGATGATGCTATGATGCTTGAGACCGTCAAGCGCGTCTCAAAACTGCATCCGGATATCGTAAAAATACACCTTTTGCATATTATAAAAGGAACACGGCTCGCTTCGATGTATGAGGCGGGGGAGTATGATCCGCTCGAAAAAGATCGGTATGTGTCACTTGTTTGTGATGCTATCGAATTACTTCATCCCGATACCGTGATCGAGCGTTTGACGGGGGACGGTCTTGGTGAGGATCTTTTGGCTCCGGAGTGGAGCCGCAAAAAGGTCAGCGTTATAAATGACATCGACAAGCTCTTGTACGAGAGAAATACCTTTCAAGGAGCCAAATATCAGGGCGGCGACGGTGATCCGATCGAGCTTTGAACGGATGCCTTGTAAGTGTTTGCGCTTTTTTGGAGCGTTTGGGATCCGATCTATCTTTTGCTTCTGCGAGACCGAGCGCGCTTTTTTGAATGACTGCCGATGGCTTTTGAGGCTAAATAAGCGCCGAATAGGGATGCGGGGATGATCGCAAAGCGGAGCATAACGCCCGTCGTGCCCGAATAAGCTTCGTACGGGAAGGGAGCAGTGGCGAATGATAAAAGAAATGTTGCGACAAGCAAGAGACCTCCGCTTATCGCTCCGCAAATAAGTGCCGCTTTTCGGTTTATCATTGTGATGATAAATCCGCCGAATACGGCGGTAAGGTAGAGCGCCGCGAGGGAGACGGGGATTATCAGTTTGTCGGGATCCGATGATCTGTAAATGACCGCGCATAAAATAAGAATAAGCAGTACACCGAACACAGCCTCAAACAAAGATCCTTTAAGGATATTTGTTAAAAACGAGGTTCCGGCGACAGAAGCGTCGCCTGCGGTAGACTGCTTATTTTTTGATTGATCTTTTGACCGTTTCATATTGACCTCCGAATATTATCAAGCTTCATTACTAAATAATATTAAGAAGTCCGCGCTAATATTACTTTAAACGCATTATATTGAACGTTATCAGTCGGCATCCTCTGCCTTAACATCAACGCATTTGATGGCACTCTTGAGAATACGCATTCTTGTATGCTCACGACCCGTCTCGATGATGCAGGTCTCGTCCTTTATATATACGATCTTGCCGATAATTCCGCCGATAGTTGTGATCTCATCGCCGACAGAAAGGCTGTCCTTCAATTGCTGAGCTGCCTTTTCCTGCTTCTTTCCGGGTCTTATTACACCGAAATAAAAGAATACAACGAGCAACACTATCATACCGATGGTCATAATGAGATTGCCTGTGCTGTTGTTGGCGGCGTTATCTGTTGCCCCATCAAGTAAGAAAAACATCATAAATTCCTCCATTAACAAATTTTTTCTATTATATCATTATTGTTGGTAAGAATACAATACTGTATTTGTAAAATTTTTAATAATATGCAATATCTTAAGCAGGGGTTGAATATCTGATTTTTTAACAAAGTCAATATTTCGATCTTTTTCGGCTGAAAAGGACGAAATTTTATCCGTTTTTATTAAATTCAAAAATTCTATTGAAAAAAAGACAAAAGTATGATATAATTAACGTGGTGAAGTATGCGATCTCATAATTCGGAGGTTTTTATATAATGAAAAGGTTGGAATATCTTGAATGCGGAAGAATGATAAATACACACGGAGTAAAGGGCGTATTAAAGGTAGAGTCGTGGTGTGACTCTCCGTCCGTGCTTGCAAGTCTTGAGCATATATATATCAAAGAGAAGAGGACTTACAAGGAGTACGACGTTCTGCATTCATCCCTGCAAAAGTCCTTCGTACTTATGTCGATACGCGGTATCGATACCGTTGAGGACGCTATTCCGCTAAAGGGGACGGTGATATACGCTGCGCGAGACGATCTTGCGCCCAATGTGTCCGCCGAGGAGAGCCAAGGCGTTTATTTTGTTGCCGAGATGATCGGCACGAGAATAGTGGACGCTGACACGGGCAAGGAATACGGTACTCTTAAGGATATTACCAATCTCGGCGCGTCTGATATCTATATCATAGACACACCTTCGGGAGAGGTTATGATGCCTGCGGTCGATGAATTCGTTAAAAAGATAGATGCCGACAACGATATCATACTTGTTACCCCTATACCGGGAATATTTGAGTAAAGCTTGAGTTGATTTTTTAAATCAAAAAAAGCGACTCGGCGAAATATTTATGCCGCCGTGCGGCGAAATGGAGATTTTTATGACGTTTGATATAATGACGCTTTTTCCCGATCTTGTTGATTACGTATTGAGCGAGAGCATAATCGGCAGAGCGAGAAACAGCGGAAAGATAGAAATAAAGGCGCATAACATAAGAGATTACTCAGAGGACAAGCACAGGCGCGTCGATGACACTCCGTACGGCGGAGGCAAGGGTATGCTTATGATGGCACCGCCTATATACAACTGCTATGAATCGATACTTAAAATGCGTAATATCGATCCTCAGTCTGCTGAAAAGAGAGTCGTATTTATGTCCCCGGCAGGAAAGGTACTGACACAAAAAAAAGCCGAGGAATTGTCGAAATACTCCGAGCTTATAGTTTTATGCGGACACTACGAGGGGGTAGACCATAGAATTATTGATGAGATAGTTGATGAGGAAATATCGATAGGGGACTTCGTACTGACGGGCGGAGAGATCCCCGCGTGTATTCTTGTCGATTGCGTAGCAAGACTTTGTGATGGTGTGCTTGCCGATCCCGAATGTTATGAAAAAGAAAGCATATCGTGCGGAAAGCTTGAATATCCGCAGTACACAAGACCGTATGAGTTTCACGGCGTAAAGGTACCCGATGTGCTTATATCCGGTCATCACGCTAATATTGACAAGTGGAGAGACGCGATGGCGGATGAGCTTACCGCTCAGAATCGCCCCGATCTTCTTGTCAAAAAAGATCCCGATATCGAACAATGACCTTTAATATCGCTCGGATAGTGTCATAATACCGTTAAATATCGTCGAAATATCGTCAAAATATCATTGCTCAAGGGAGGTGGATAAGGTTGAGCATTCATAACAGCAAAAACGGCAGCTCAAGAAGCCGCAGTACTCTTATATCAACGCTCAACAAGGCGTTCGGACGGCTTTATGAGTCGGTCTCAAAAAGTATGTTCGGTACATTTTTGTCATCCCATTCTTCCCTTGAGGAAAAATTCTCGCACTCGCTTTCGAGTACATTACTTTGCGGCAATCGAGGCTCGAGAGGCACGGATGCTTTGTTTGAAGAAAGTGCCACAGTAGGAGCCTTCAGACGCCTGAAAAAAAGCATCCTTCGTTCCAATATGATGTCAGCCGTACTTTTTATCGTGTTCAGCGTACTTTTTGTGTTCGTGGCGCGTGTAGCTAAAGAGACGGCTTCGGGTTCGCTCGTGCTCGTAAAGACCTTTGCCGATCTGCTCGTGATCATTTTGTTTGCGGTACCTTCTTTGCTTATGGGTTTTGCCAACCGCCATCGCTCGCTCGGAGAGCTTATATCCGAAAGCCAGCTTTTGCAGATATTTTTCAACGATATACTCGGTGTAGGCGACGAATACTATTACGAATATAAAAGAAAGGCGATATCCAAGCCATCAAATTCGGTGCTGCTTGCCCTGATCATAGGCGTTATATCTTATTTTGTATCACCTTTCTATATCGTGATCTCTATCCTTCTCGCTTCGTTTACTCTGCTCGTGGCTTCCGTTCCGGAGGCGGGAGTTATGGCGGTAGTCTTCTTTATGCCGTTTATAGATTTGTTTGCACAGGCAGAGTCCGTCCTCATAGCATTGGCCGCTATCACGGAGATCTCAGTGCTTATCAAGATCACACGAAAAAAGAGAAAACTTCGTATTGGTTTGATAGATGCTTTCGTTTTGCTGTTCGCCGCGTTTACTTTCTTGGGGGGGATACCTTACGTTGCGGGACTCGATGCCTTTATAACAACGCTTAAGTACTCTGTCATAATTCTTTTCTATTTTCCGATAAAATGTGTGATATGCGATAACAAACATATATACAGATGCTTTGTGCTGACCGTATCTTCGGGGCTTATAATTTCGCTTGTAAGCCTTTTCTCGGGTATCATTGGCGCGATCTCGGAGGATATGTACGTTTATTTGTTCGGGTTTGCTTATGACGGAAAGTTGCGCTTCCCGTTTGAAACCTCCACGGAGCTTGGAATTTTTCTTGCGGTAATAATTATTATGTGCTTCGGCGTCTTCGGACGGAATGAGCTTGAGAGTCGTCGCTTCAGACGTGCGGCACTCTGCATTTTGACGTTAATGTGCGCTTGTGTCATATTGACTTATTCGATTACGGCGATAGTCTCACTTATTTTGGGACTTCTGATATTCTTTTTGCTCAGATCTCATAAAACGCTTACGGTTATCACACTTGCGGCAGCCCCCGCGGTGCTTTTGCTTGTGATTGTGATACCTATGCTCGGATCCGCTTCCGGATCGAGCTATTATGCTACCGAAGCCGAGAACATCATCTCATCGGTTTACAGGGGCGGCACGTGGGCATCCTCATTTGAGCTGATACGCGACAATTGGTTTGCCGGAGTCGGAACGGCGTCATTTCAGATATATTATCCCTCGTATGCGCTCCCGGGAGCAGAGAATTCCGTTAATTGCGGCTCGCTCTATCTCGACATACTTTCAAGACTCGGCGTATTTGGCTTTGCCGTATTCATTTTTATAATCTTTATGAATATGCGCGCTGGATTTGAGTTTATAAGAAGATCTGAGGATGGGAGCTTAACGCTTAAAGCAAAATCTGCTTTGAGTGCGATGTTTTTGCTTTCGATGGCGTCATTTGTATGCAGTATATGGCACGACGAAAGGCTTATGCTTGCGTTCTGGATCCTGCTCGCGCTGACGGGTGCTGTGCTCGATGTCGGATACAGACGAGCCGAGGAGGAAAAATATCAGCTTCTTTTTGACGAGAACGCAGTCGATATGAGATTATATATGTAATTCATATTTTTTATAATTGAACTTTAAGGAGTAGTTATGGACGGTAAAAACAATATTGTTCACGATAAAATACCGCTTGATAAGCTGAGAAAAGGTGAGTACAGACACGGCAGAAACGGAAAATTTAACGGCGTTGATGTTATGATACTGTTTTTGGTACTTGTATTCATTGCTTTTGCGGCGTATGTTATGCTTTCCGGAGGAAGTACGGTATCTCATTTTTTGAGCTCTGTATTTAACAAGGGATCCGAGGATGCGATCATAAGGTACACGGTATCGATCGAAAACTGTGATAAGAGCATTGCTGAGTCCGTTGCGATCGGCGACAGTGTTTACGTTGGAGATTTTCTTGTGGGATCGGTAGCCGAAGTGCCGATCGCTGAGCCGTGTCTCGTGGCTGACGGCGAATATACGGTCGACAGCATTACGGGAGAAAAGGATCTCGTTATGAGTCAGTACGGCGACCGTGTAAATTTAAAGATCGTTATACTTGCAGATGCCGATTATATCAAAAATGTAGGTGTTACCGTAAACAGCGTGCGCATCGCCTCGGGCGCGGAATATGAGTTCAGATCATCGGGCTTTTCCGCAACGGGTAAATGCGTAAGTCTTGTTATAACGCAGGATTAAACCGTTACATTATGAACGAAAGGATGCTTTCTTAAAATATGAACTATATGTCATCGCCATCAAAAAATACAAAAAAATTCAATGTAATAGATGCCATTATAATAATTATCGTCATTGCATGCCTTGCGGGAGTGTTTTTCAGGCTCTTTATAAACAAAAACGACGCCTCTTTGGAGCACTATACAGTTACCTTTACCGCAAGCGGACTTACACAGGACGAGATCGGGATGATAGCCGTTGATGCCGAGATCTACGTTACGGAAAACGGCTTGCGAAAGGTCATCGGAGTCGTGGCGGATAACAATATCGAGAGTGTTTCGGATATTTTTAAGATCGAAAGAGATTATCTTCTTGTAAAGGATGAGAACGGAAACTACACTGAAGCCTATTACCCCGAGGGGACAAAACACACTATCGAAGGTAAGATCAACGTAAACGGAAGCTATGTTGCCGACGAGGGCTTTTCTACCGCAAGCGGGGTAAAGCTTTCCCCGGGAATGACGGTAATTGTTCATACCGAGACGGTCGATCTTGAGATCACGGTATCTGAAATAGCAAAAAATTAATAATTCTTGCTTTCAAATGGCATATTGACTATATTTTTGCAAACTTTTTGTATAAAGTGCATATAATGCGGTGCCAAATTTGTTAAAAAATCTAAAAAGTTATCCATTGATTTTGATTGATAAATTTGATATACTTATAATGATGCTAAAAAACCGTAGGAAATGTTATTTAATATAAGAAATGGGAGACGTTAAATGGTTACACGTGAAGTAGTAATTGTTAATGCTGTTGGACTTCATTCAAGGCCGGCTACTTTTTTTATTCGAGAAGCCAATAAATATAAAAGCAACATTTGGATCGAGAGAGGCGACCGCAGGGTAAATGCTAAGAGCTTGCTTGGTGTTCTTTCGATGGGTATAGCTAAGGATATGTCTATCACACTTATTGCAGAGGGCGTGGACGAGGAAGCGGCGCTTGAAGGACTTGCGGATTATGTAGCTTCCGGACTTGCAGTTTGAGCTCTGAAGCATTAACTGTTATTGTCGCGTTTAATTTTTTGATCGCGAAAGAATTGTTTTGATAACGATAGTTAAACGGTGGAGGAGTACTCCACCGTTTTGTTTATGGAGGATCTGAATGCCCACAGATAAAGCACATATGCACGCGTTGCTCGAAAAGGCGTCGTCGCTTCCGCTTTGCCCCGGGGTCTATATTATGAGATCTAAAAGCGGCAAGGTCATATACGTTGGCAAATCAAAAAAGCTGCGCAACCGTGTTTCTCAATATTTTCAAAACGGAGCCAAAAATGTAAAGACCGAAAAGATGGTATCCGCGGTCAGCGATTTTGATTATTTCGTTTGCGATACGGAAATAGAGGCTCTGTCTCTCGAAAATACACTTATAAAGCAGTATTCTCCGAGGTATAATATCAGACTCAAGGACGATAAATCCTATCCCTACATCAAAATTTCAGCCGATGAGTATCCATCGATAGTTTGTACGAGAAAAAGGGATAACGATAAGGGCAAATATTTCGGTCCGTATACGGGAATATCTACTGCTTACGCGATAATAGGACTTTTGCAAAAGACTCTCGGTCTGCCGTCGTGTAAAAGACAGTTTCCGAGAGATATAGGCAAGGAGCGCCCCTGCCTTTATTATCAGATGGGGCAGTGTTGCGGTCTGTGCACGGGGAATGTAGATGCAGATGAATATGCCGCACTCATCAAATGCGCGACCGATATACTGCGCGGCAATACCTCGGCGGCGAAGCAAAAGCTCAAAGAGCAGATGCTTGAATATTCCGAAAACGAAAGGTACGAAGCGGCGGCAAAGTGTCGGGACACCATGATAGCACTTGACAAGTTGCGTCAAAAGCAGAAGGTCGTCGCGTCTCCGGATACCGAACAGGATGTAATAGGATTATATAACGGTGATATTTCGTCGGCTGTGACCGTATTTTACATTCGTGAGGGGACATTGAATGACAAAGCCGAATTCGTTTTCGGCGCGGATGAGATTGCGGATGAGGGAGCTATGACATCTTTTATATGCGAGCATTACCGTCGGCGCGAATATATCCCGTCAAAAATATTGCTTTCATTCACCCCACCCGAGGACGAGCTGGAGCTTATTACGAGCTTTTTGTGTGATCAAGCAAAGCGAAAGATCAGCTTAAGGATTCCCGAGCGCGGCGAGCTTAAGACGCTGTGCGATATGGCGGTGGAAAACGCCAAGGAAAAAGCACGGGTATACGAGCAGGATACGCAAAAGAACGACAAGACCCTTTACCGACTTGCCGAGCTTCTCGGGCTTGATATTCTTCCCGAAAGGATAGAATCCTATGATATATCGAATATAGGTTCGGAAAATCTGACTGCCGGAATGATCGTGTGCGAAAACGGTAAATTCAAAAAGGCAGATTACAGGGTATTTAGTATAAAGAGCGTTGACGGAACGGACGATTACGCTTCGATGAGAGAGGCCTTGCTAAGACGTTTTTCGCATTTAAGTGATGAACGGGGCTCGTTTGCCGAATGTCCCGATCTTATATTGCTCGATGGCGGAAAAGGGCACGTTTCAACGGTAAAGCAGGCACTCTCTGAGATCGGAGTCAGTGTTCCTGTTTTCGGTATGGTAAAGGATGATTTTCACAAGACTCGCACCTTGTGCGATGAAAGCTCCGAGATATCCATCGCAAATGAAAAGGATGTATTTACACTTGTATATCGTATTCAGGAAGAGGTGCACAGATTTACCGTTTCAAGGATGCACGGCGCCAAGAGGAACACGCTCAAGCATTCATCTCTTGAAAAGATCAAGGGGATAGGTACGGAAAAAGCCAAGCTGCTTCTTGCCCGTTTCGGAGGGCTTGCCGGTGTAAAAAAGGCCACGCCCGAGGAGCTTGCGCTCGTAAAAGGAATAACCAAAAGAGACTCGGCAGAGATATACGGATATTTTCACAAGAACAGTGATGAAAGTTGAATATCAATATTAAAAATGGAGAGAAAGCTATGAGAATAATCACAGGAAAGGCAAGAGGAGCGAAGCTTTTTTCGCTTGAAGGCGAGGCTACGCGACCGACCGCGGAGAGAACCAAAGAGGCAGTATTTTCAATGATACACTTTGATCTTGAAGGGAGAGAAGTGCTCGACCTTTTCGCGGGAAGCGGTCAGCTCGGACTTGAGGCAGTCAGCCGCGGAGCAAAACACGTTACTTTGATAGATAATGCAAAACCGGCCATTGATATTATCAATCGAAACGTGGAAAAATGCAGGTTTGAGGAGTACTGCACGGTGCTCAAGTGCGACTACAATGACTATCTCCGCTCAAAATCAAACAGAATGAAGTACGATATAGTGCTTCTCGATCCTCCGTATGCGCAAAAGCTCATTCCGTCGTCGCTGGAGGGACTGCTGAAGGGTAATTATCTGAAGCCCACAACGATAATAGTTTGCGAGAGCGCAGATCCTGCGGATGTCTTCGGAAACCGTCCCTATCTTAAGGATGAGTTCGATGTTTTAAAGACCGCGAGATACGGCATAGCCTACATTACGTTGCTTGTGCCTCATTCAAACGGCACGGAAGCAGAGGAAGAAAAATGAGTTGCGACAAAAGCTTAAATTGTAACGGAACGAGAATAGCGATAGTCCCCGGAAGCTTTGACCCTATGACGGTCGGTCATCTCGATATTATAAGTCGCGCCGCAAAGCTCTTTGATCTTGTCGTGGTAGCTATAATGATAAATCCCGATAAAGCCGATAAGGCGATGTTTTCCTTTGAAGAAAAGAAGAAGATAGCCGAGCTAACCTGCCTCGGCGTTGAAAATGTTACGGTCATAACCTCGGACGGTATGCTCTGGGAGCTTGCACAGAGCCTTGGGGCTTGTGCTATCGTGAAGGGTGTCCGTAATGAGTCGGACTTTGCATACGAACGAGAGATGGCTGTCTATAATCACGAGCATTATCCGCTTGCACAGACCTTATATTTGCAGTCTTACGGGGAGATGTCGCATATAAGCTCAAGCCTTGTGCGCGAAAAGATCTTAAGCGGAGAGCTTTTATCTGATATGTTGGCTCCAAAAGCAAATGAGTATATTGCGTCGCTTCTTGCTGAAAGATCCTCTAAATCGGGAGAATGACGCGCATTATGCGTAAATATTGCAAGCCTGTCCTCAAAAATTAAATACAAGCACCGTTCTAAAATCAAATAACCTCCGATATACTGTATCGAAAGATGAATTATACATTATTCGATAAAGGTGTTCGGAGGTTTTTTATGAGCGAATATTCAATTTATAAGGACATTGCCGCACGCACGGGCGGCGATATCTACATCGGCGTTGTAGGACCTGTGAGAACGGGAAAATCCACGTTTATCAAGCGTTTTATGGAGGCACTTGTCATCCCAAACATCGCCGAGGGATACGGACGCGAGCGCGCGAAGGACGAAATGCCTCAGAGCGCGGCAGGAAAGACGGTTATGACTACCGAGCCTAAATTTATACCCGACGAGGCTGTAAATATCACCGTCGACGGGTGCGCAAATCTCCGCGTAAGAATGATAGATTGCGTCGGATATATAGTTCCCGATGCGCTCGGAACCATCGAGAACGGTCAGCCGAGAATGGTAAGAACGCCCTGGCAGGAAGAACCTATGCCGTTT
>CAYYND010000022.1:0-24308 GCA_964472845.1 uncultured Lachnospiraceae bacterium
GTCATCGGAGATCACGTTAAAAGACGTTATCGAGGCGATCGACGGACCGATCGCGATATCAAAATGTATCGACAAAAATCACGAATGCTCGAAGCAGGGCTTTAACAAAGGCGGTTGCAGGATACACAATATATTCGTTGAACTCAACTCGCAAATGTCGGAAAAGCTCTCGAAGATAAGCATAAGTGATGCGATAAACTCATCTCTTCCGCTTGAGGAAGTTTATGCGCTTATCAGATAGCTCTCAAATTTGTATGGCAAAAATATTATTATACAATTATTCAAGGAGAAATTAAAAAATGAAAAAATTCAGATGTCCCGTATGCGGTTATATTCACGAGGGAGACAGCGCTCCCGAAAGATGCCCTCAGTGCAAGGTTCCCGGCTCAAAATTTGTTGAAGTGGTTGAGGATACAAAGACCTGGGCAGCAGAGCACGTTATAGGTATTGCCAAGGATGTTCCCGAGGAGATCAAAGCAGGTCTTCGCGCAAACTTTGAGGGCGAATGCACCGAGGTCGGTATGTATCTTGCCATGGCAAGAGCCGCTCACAGAGAGGGCTATCCCGAGATCGGTCTTTATTGGGAAAAGGCAGCTTACGAAGAGGCAGAGCACGCTGCAAAGTTTGCTGAGCTTCTCGGCGAGGTCGTTTCCGAGTCCACCGCTGAAAACCTCAAAGTAAGGATCGACGCCGAAAACGGCGCAACGCTCGGCAAAACAGAGCTTGCTGCTATGGCAAAGAAGCTCGGTCTTGACGCTATCCACGATACCGTACACGAGATGGCTCGTGACGAGGCAAGACACGGCAAGGCTTTCGAGGGTCTTTACAACAGATACTTCGGTAAATAAGATACACAAAACATACCTGCTGAATTCATAAATTTTAGGGAACGGACCTTCTGTCCGTTCCCTTTTGTATTCGAATGTATTCCGATATCTCAGACAAGATATGGTCAATAACGCTTGTTATCCGTCACGGTATAGTTTGTTCCGTCGAACGGAAGGTTGACCGCCGTTGTTTGGAAGAAGGCAACAAAGGTCTGCTTAAGATTTGTGCCCTTTTGGAACATATATTCGTTTCTTGCATTTGTTTTGAGCGTATCATATGCCGATTGGTTGATAGGCCAAAACGCCCACGTAGGGTCGACCAAAGAATAGAATTTTGTCGAGCCGCCCTGATAACCGTGGTGAGCCACCTGAACGATATCACTCTTTAAGGTCGTACCGTAAAGCTTACAAATGATTGCATTGGCATCCTCGGACATATCTCCCGTCATCATAAACTTTTGCCCGCAAAGAGTGACCGAGGAAACAAGCGAGCTGGTGTTATAGTAAGTAAGTGCGAAGGGAGCATAAAGTTCAAGTGTGTAGAGAAACTCTATCTCGGCATTTGCAAAGTAGAATTTATACCCGGGATGAATCTTCGTTATTTTTGTTGACGGAGAATACTTTGCCAGCTTCGACATCAAATCAACAGCCGGGCCCGTACCCGTTGTAGTATAGTTTGCCTGCTCTGCCGCCGGGAAGTTTACCAAAAAACTCTCTATCTTGACCTGCTTTGCGGCGTAAGTGCTTACAAAATCTCTTGAGGCGTTTACGTGGTCGTCGTGACCGTGCGTAATTATCCACGCCTTTATAACGATATTGTTCGGATCGGGTGAATATTGCTTCAATATCTCATAGATACGTCTTGCATTCTGACGAGGAAGGGCGCTCTCGATCTCGCCTTTGTGACCGCCGTCGTAAATTATAAAGGTGCCGTCCTCCAAGCGGAATATAAAGCACATACCGTTTTGCTTTTCCGACTTGTCCTGCGAAACACCGACCTCAAAGAACATAGAGTCGCATACCTTTGTATAGGTATTATCGCTCTCAAGCCCCGGAAGCACTCTGCTTCCGAGCTTCTCGATGATCACTCTTTCTTCCTTCTTGGTAGGATAATAGCTCGCATTGATAACTATATCATCCTTAACGTAAGTCGCAAAGAGATTATTGTTTATGCTGTTGTCCGTATATTTTTCATAGCCCTCATTTTCAAGCTTTGTCAAATACTCTTTGTGAGTCTCGTTTGTCGCCTTATCAACAAGCGCAAGATAGCAATTATCTCCGCTGTAATAGGTAGCTTCCAACTCCGTACCGTCAAAATCGTACGTGGGCATTTTATTGAGCAGCTCGGCGTAGGTCTTGTTGGCTTCGAGGCTTTCGGCTTTGACAGAGACATTCTTACCGTCTTGGGCACCCCTTAAACGTACGATAAAGTCTTCAGCCGCCCTTTGTACAGCCGCATCTGCCCAGCCCGTGATAACGATCTTGTTTCCTACGGTGGTTATTGCGTAGTCTCCGTACTTTACATCGGACATGACCTCTGCCGTTTGGTCGTAATTCGTAACACCTATGAGGATCTCTTTGACCGAGGGATCGTGCTTTTTGGTCTTAAGATATTCGACAGACATATCGGTACAAAAATCCACATCCGCCTTGTTATCGACAAACTTGCATATGGCATCATACACCGATTTCGCGGCAGCTATAACATTTTCGCTTGCACCGTCCGGTCGTACGATCGCATATTGAGCAACGCCGTCTTTGACAATATCGTGCACCGTAAGATCATTGATATCTTCGGTCGGTTCTCCCGTTTCGCCGTTACCATTCGTTTGAGAGGAACTGTCCTGCTGTGTCGGAGCTTCCGTAGCTTCTCCCGTTCCTTCATCGGTTTCGGAGGTAGGATCGGGATTACAGGAAGCCAGAAAAGTGATAAGCATCAAAGCCGCCAAAAATGCGGCGAGAATTTTCTTTTTCATCTGTTTCTCCTTTTATGACCAATGGAATATTTTTTAAGCCGCATCTTTATTTCTGCAATCGGCTTGTCAGTCTCATTATATACGATTTTTCTTGTTTTTCAAGACGCATAATGTTCAATATGATTAAATTTTGTGTAAATATTGTCGCGAAATATTTTAAAATGCTCAATTTTGATCCATCTTTTTAAAAATACGAATTGAATAATCACTCAAAGCCTTGCATTTGCGTAAGTTATGTAGTATAATTACGGTGACGGTTGATCGTTCAGAGCATAAAAGGCTCTGTGATGCTGTAATTTTTGAAAGGATCCGACATCATTATGAAAACTGCCGAACTTGCATCTCTTATTACAGAAAACATATCAAAGGTAATTTACGGAAAGAACAAGGAAATACGCCTCATTCTCGTTGCTATGCTCTCGGGTGGTCACATCTTGCTCGACGATATTCCGGGAACCGGAAAGACCTCGCTCGCCCGTGCGCTTGCCGGATCGATAAATGCAGATATGAAACGTGTACAGTTCACACCGGATCTCCTTCCGTCTGATATAACGGGAATAAATTACTACGATCAGAAGGAAAACACCTTCAAGCTTAGGCGCGGTCCCGTATTCACAAACATTTTGATAGCCGATGAGATCAACAGGACCACTCCGAGAACTCAGTCTGCTCTGCTTGAATGTATGGGCGAGCTTCAGACCACGATAGACGGTACGACGTATGAGCTCGAGCGTCCTTTCTTCGTTATCGCCACGCAAAACCCGATAGAATCCCTCGGAACATTTCCCTTGCCCGAGGCTCAGCTTGACAGATTCTTTATGCGTATGTCGCTCGGCTACCCGGACAAGAAGAGCGAGACCGACATTCTTGACGGATATATGAAAAGCTCTCCGCTCGACTCGCTCGGTGCGGTATGTCAAAAGCAAGATATCATCGAAGCGCAGAACGAAATAAGATCCGTAACCGTCAGCGACAAAATAAAGGACTACATAATACGCATAGTAACCGAAACAAGACAAAGCCCGCGCATTCGCCTCGGCGTAAGTACGAGAGGTGCCCTCGCGCTTATGAGAGCCTCTCAGGCGTATGCAGCAATAAATGCGCGCGAATATGTACTTCCGGATGACGTAAAGGAAGTTGCGCCATACGTTCTTTCGCACAGGATCATCTCATCGTCTCAGAACACCTTGCGTTCGGGAGAAACAAACAAAAACATAATATCACTTATCATAGATACGGTAAAGGCACCGATAGAATGACCCTCTCGTGATACTCTAACAGCAAAAGGCAAGAAGGAGCTACGTATGATATATTTTGCCATACTGATAGCGATAGTGCTACTGATCATTACCGAATACAGAGTATATAAGAAAAAAGGTACGGAAGCGATCACGTACAGATCCGAATTCAGTACAGATACGGCATTTGTCGGCGACGATATACTTATGTATGAGACACTTGAGAATACAAAAAGGCTTCCCATACCGTATGTTAAGGTCAACACCGATCTTCCCGAGGGACTCGAATTTACAATCATTGAGGAACGAGCCGATCGCGATACCCGTCGCGCAGTGGGCACACCTTCTATTCAAAGCGTATTCGTTTTGAAGGGGCACGGCGGTATCAAACGCCGTTGGCGTGTCAGATGTAAAAAAAGAGGCGTCTACCCTGCCCCGGGTGCTCTTGTTATGGTATCGGATATATTCGGTATGGATATAAGCACCAAGCTTATAAAAAGCAAGGCTCGATCGGAGGATCGGATACGTTTCGAGCAGATAGTCGTGCTTCCGACCGCGCTTGATCTGGCAGAGGTCTTTGCCACGCGCTCGGATATGTGCGGTGACGTTATAAGCAACCGCTGCCCTGTCACCGACCCGCTGATACTCAGCGGAGCAAGAGAATATACTCCGTTTGATCCGATGAACAAGATAAATTGGAAATCCACCGCCGTACACGGAAGGCTTATGGTAAACATCGAGGAAAAGACCGTCCGCACAAGATTTGGCATAATTCTCAATATGAACTCGCGTCCGATCGAAAGGGATGCCTCGGTGCCTGACGACACGGATGCCATAGAACAAAATATTACCGTGGCGGCTTCCATAATCGACCGCGCGGCAAGAGACAACATTCCCATACGTCTGTTTGCAAATGCAGAATCGAGCGAAGTATTCGACACCCGACTCGTTCAGCCCGCGGACGGAGAGTCGGATCCCGTGGGAGAAAAGATACTCGCGTCCGACTTTGCCGAAAGCAGGCAGGATTCGCTTGAGCTTCTCACCGCGCTCGCCTACCTCGAAATGAAAATAAGCACACCTGCCGAAAAGATGTTCGATCATATATGCGAGCATACCGAATATTATGCCGACAGTCAAAGTCTCATAGTGGTTTCTTCTTACATCGATCGGAGAATGGTAAATATGCACACCGAGCTTTTGAAAAAAGGAATGAACGTAATATTCTATCTGACCACGGGCAGAAATGAAATGCTCGAAGCTCCCGAAAACATAGAGATCTATTACAAAACGCGTTAAAAAGGACCAAAAGCAAAAAAAGACGGAGGATACCGTATGAACGAAAAGGGATACATAAGGCTTTGCCGCATTTTATCCGTAAATTCCATATTTTCATTGGTAGCGGTGTTCGTTTCCGCGTTTCTTGCATCGAACGAAGTCATATTGTGTTTTCTTGCGGTATGCGCCGCATATATCCTTATGTGCGCAGGCTACTTTACGGTCGGACTTTGTGCAAAGATATTCGGCTTTAAAAGGATCGATGACGATAAGGGATACGAAGCAACGGTAAAATACTTTACGCCATCAAGAGGAATATTCGGAATAATTCTTGCCCTGATAGTAGGCGGCATCGTCTACATGCTATCCGCGGAAAATACCGTAAGAGGTTCGCTCGTACCGTTGTTTCTCGCAACGCTGACATCTGTCCCTATAATCATCGGCACGGTCGTATGGTTCTATCCGAATCACAGACTCGTTTCGGTGAAGACCTTCCTCGTATCTGCGCCGCTGTTCTTTATTGCTATGATAATGATATCAGTAATCTCCTCGGATACGGGAACGAGGTTTATCGTACCCTCAGTATGCCTTGCCTCATTTGCGATGAGCACACTTATAATGCTCAATCAAACTAATATGCAGAAAAGTTATATGGGTACGGTGGTAAGCTACGCAACACTCTCGGATAAAAGATACAATATCCTCACCGTGCTCGTACTCATCGCGCTTATGCTCATTTCTTCCCTGCTCATATACACGATACTTAACGGACTCAAAATAATACTTCTTTGGTTCATCGCCGTGCTGATGTTAAGAAATGGCGGTACCTACAATCCGAGCGGAGCTATGAGCGCGGATGAGATCTCAACCGAGATCAACATACTGTTATTCGGTTCGGAAAAAGCAAGTAAATCGATAAATTTCTACGCATTTATCTTTTTTGTCCTGCTGGTCATAGGCTTTGGCGCGTATATTCTGATACGCAAATACACGGGCGGTTTTCGTCTGATTGAGATCCTCAAGCGTATGATCGACGGGATCATCGGATTTTTCTATCACATATTCAATCGCATAGATACATCCGTTCAGCCGCCCCAACCCACGATATCAAATTACGTTGATGAACGAACCACCGCGGATATTGCAAAAGGCAGAGACTTTTCGGTCGAAAAAAGCTCGTTCGATGGCTTTATGCGCAGACTCGATCGTATCGGCGACAGTAAAAAAAGGCTGGAATTTTCGTATCAGACCTTCGTTTCATTGCTTCACAATACATCCGTAAAAATAAAACGCTCAGACACCCCGAGGCAAATCGCCGAGAAGATCGCAAATGCCGACGAAAGCTTTTCGGCAATAGTGGGAAATTTCAGCATTGAGGAAATAACCAAGGCATTTGAGGCAGCCGCTTATACCAAAAACGATCTCGGAGCATCGCGAAACGCACGGGCGACGGATATGCTCGTTTCTATGATACGCAGAATAATGGTCTGAATCCGCAGACCGTTAAGGCGAATATATCAAACCTTACAACAGTCTAAGTATGAATTTTAAAAAGATCGATCTAAATCAAAAGAAAAAGTTCAAGGGAAACTCGAAAAGAAGGTCTACGGGCTTTCTGGCACTCGGTATCGTAGGCATTATCCTTATCGGTGCTGTTCTCCTGATGCTTCCCATATCTTCAAACGAAGGGACCTTTACCGATCCGCTGACTGCGCTCTTTACGGCGGTCAGCTCGACATGTGTAACGGGGCTTGTCGTAGTGGATACGGCAACACATTGGAGTCTGTTCGGTCAGGTGGTCATAATCCTACTGATCCAGATCGGCGGACTCGGCTTTATGACGATGGCAGTCATCCTGTCGCTGCTGCTTCACCGTACGGTAACGCCGAAAGAGAGAATGCTCGTCGCTATGTCGTACAACTTCAACAGCTACGAGAGTATGACGGCATTGATAAAAAGAATAGTGCTCGGTACGGTGATCATCGAGGGCGCGGGAGCCGTCCTTCTCGCAACGCAATTTGTACCCGTTTTCGGAGCGGACGGCATTTTTATGAGTGTTTTTCACTCGATATCCGCATTCTGCAACGCGGGCTTTGATCTTATGGGAACCACCACGGGCAAGTTTTCCTCGCTCACATACTTTAGGGGAAACGCAGTTGTGAATATAACTATCATACTTTTGATAATGATAGGCGGCATCGGCTTTGTGGTCTGGAACGACATAGTTAACCGCATAAAGTGCCGCAAGCGTATGTCGGCGTATTCGAAGCTCATATTGATAGTATCGATCGCCATATTCGTCGGAGGCGGTATGATATTTTTCTTTGCGGAATACAACAATCCCAAAACTATGGGAGAGCTTCCGCTCGGGGAAAAGATCCTTGCCTCGCTCTTTCAATCGGCAACTCTCAGGACTGCGGGCTTCGGCACGATCGACAATGCCGTTATGACGGACGTATCAAAGCTCGCCTCACTCGTGCTTATGTTCATCGGAGGTGCCTCGGGCTCGACTGCCGGCGGTGTCAAGGTCGGCTCGATCGCCGTGCTCGCCATCGTGGTATGGAACTCGGCGATAGGAAAACGCGATTCGGTCATTTTCGGAAGAAAGCTCACCGCCGAAAGTTTCACGAGAGCCGTCACGGTAATAGTGATACAGCTTATGCTTATAATAGTTTCATCCGTTGTAATTATGACGGATATGCCCGAGCTTGACGTTATGGCGGTACTGTTTGAAACCACCTCGGCGGTAAATACGGTAGGGCTTTCATTCGGACTTTCGCCGGCGCTGTCGGCTTTGGGTAAAATAATAGATATTTTGCTGATGTATTTCGGAAGAGTCGGAATACTGTCGATAACTTTCGCGGTATCGGTCAACCTGAGCGAGCGCGACACTGCCATAACATACCCCGACGCAAATATGCTCATCGGTTAATTCACAGTCAACAACAGAAAGGAAAGATATTATGAACAGCTTTTGTGTAATAGGTCTCGGAAAATTCGGTCAGACATTAGCCACCACGCTTGCCGAAAACGGAAAGCAGGTAATGATAATAGATCAGAACGCTGACGTTGTAACGTCGCTCGCAGACATCGTAACGCACGCCGTTATAGGTGATCCGACAAATGAATCGGTCATACGTGCATCGGGTATCGCCGATTACGAGTGTGCGATCATCTGTATCGCGGGAAACATAAACGACAATATATTGCTCTGCATTATGCTGAGAGAGCTCGGCGTAAAGCACATAGTGGCAAGAGCTGTAAACGAGGGACACAGAAAGGTGCTCTCGCACATAGGCGTTGACGAGATAGTTTTTCCCGAACAGGATATGGGTGAGAAGCTTGCATTTATGCTCAGCAGAAACAATGTCACGGAATTTATTGAATTTTCCGGCTATCAGCTCGTTGAGATGAATGTTCCCAAGGATTGGATAGGTAAGACGATAATAGACCTCGATATACGTAAAAAATACGGCATAAACGTCATAGCCGTCACGGATTCCGAAACAGAGGTAGCAGATGTTTCGCCCTCGCCAACTCGGACATTTAACAGCAAGGATAGGATAACGATAATAGCCTCGGATGAAAATATGAGTAAGATCATGAAAAAATACGGATGACAAAAGTGTTTATCTGAAGCTTGGAGATAATTGCCGTTTGATCGGCGACATATAAATAACACTTGCTTATTGGGCGTGCTCTCCGTTAAGGATAACACGCCCAATAAGCAAGTGTTTTTTTATTAAATTATCACAATGGAGCTCTCTAAAACGTCAGTTAAAGACAGCCCTTAAATTTTCATCAAAATCCGTTGAGGCGCGGGATCTTACTTTAAAGCACGGCATATTTGACGGTATTATATATGCTTATCACAATTATGACCGCCATCATAGCCATAAAGAGCTTATCAACTGCGGAATTATCGAGCTTTTTATTAATTTCCCGTCCCATCATTCCTCCGACGATACCTCCAAGCACCATAAATACAAGAGAAAGAATGTTGAAATTGGGAGTGTTCCCTGTAAAGAGAGTCGATAAAAGGCTCGTGAATTGGCTGAACATTATTACATACAAGCTGTTGGATGCCGCGGTCTTACTGTCCATAGCAAAGAAGAAATGAAGCACGACAAGATTAATAGGCCCGCCGCCGATGCCGAGAAAGCTGGACATAATACCGAGGATCAAGCCGATAACCACATAAGATACGATATTGCTGACCTTATGCGGATTTATGCGCTTTTTAAAGACCGTGTAAAACAAGGTCCCGACCGTGATAAGGGAAAGGCACAGAGCCTGCACTGCTCCAACCGTATCCGGTGTCTCGAATGATGATCTTATTATATCGAAAAGCTGCTTTCCCACGACGCCTCCGATCGATGCTCCGATCGCAAGCGGGGTTGCCGTTTTGGGGTCTACCGACCTTTCCTTTGAAATGAAGGATCTGCCCACCGAATAGCAGCTCATCGAAAGCACGGTACATCCGGACAGAAAGCTTATCGTGGCGACGCTGTCCCATCCGAACAGGTCAAGCACGGGCTTGATGATAACGCCTCCTCCGATACCGCATATTGCTCCCGCAACGGACGAAAAAAAGCTTATAAGCAGATAAAGAAAGGATCTCAATACAGCCATCTTATTTATACTCCAAATAGTTTGATTTTTTATAATACCTATTCGAACGAACGGCGAGCAGTGCCTTTTAGTATATCACAGCAGGCACATTTTGTCAACAAACCAAGGCAAGCAGATAACTCCGTTCGAAAAAATCCCGAAAAATTCCGAAAAAAATACCTCTTTTTTAATCTTGTCCGATAGCTTTGCTCTTTTTTGTCTTGCTTTTTCGGTCGGCGTATGGTATAATTGAGCTTGAAGTATTTTTAAAGTCGCGGCTCAAGTATACGCCGCGCTTTCGGAGGGATATATATGAGTGAAAAGAAAAATTACACTATTGAGACGACATGTGTTCAGGGCGGCTACACTCCCGGAAACGGAGAGCCGCGTCAAATACCGATAATCCAGAGCACTACATTTAAGTACAGTACGAGCGAGGATATGGGCAAGCTTTTTGACCTTGAAGCCGAGGGATACTTTTACTCTCGTCTGCAAAATCCGACCTGTGACAGCGTAGCGCGCAAGATCTGCGAGCTTGAGGGCGGCACGGCGGCTATGCTGACATCCTCGGGACAGTCCGCGAACTTCTTCGCGGTATTTAATATTGCAGGATGCGGTGACCACGTCGTTTCATCCTCAACGGTATATGGCGGAACTTATAACCTTTTCGCGGTCACGATGAAGAAGATGGGCATTGATTTTACTTTCGTTAAGCCCGATTGCACCGAAGAGGAGCTCAAAGCGGCGTTCAGACCCAACACTAAGGCGGTATTCGGCGAGACAATAGCCAATCCTGCGCTGGCCGTGCTCGATATAGAGAAGTTTGCCAATGCGGCGCACGCTCACGGTGTTCCGCTGATAGTTGATAACACCTTTGCAACGCCCGTAAACTGCCGCCCGTTTGAATTCGGCGCGGATATAGTTACACATTCGACAACAAAGTATATGGACGGTCACGGCTCTGCGGTCGGCGGCTGCATCGTAGATAGCGGTAAATTCGATTGGCTTGCGCACGCGGAGAAATTCCCGGGACTGACAACTCCCGATGACAGCTATCACGGGATAGTATATGCCGAAAGATTCGGTCAAGGCGGCGCTTACATAACCAAAGCGACGGCACAGCTTATGCGTGACTTTGGCGCTACACCCGCACCGCAAAGTGCGTTTTTACTCAATCTCGGACTTGAAAGCTTGCACCTCAGAATGGCACGTCACTGTGAAAATGCGCTTGCGGTCGCAAGATTTCTTGAAAGCGATCCCCACGTTGCTTGGGTAACCTACCCCGGGCTTCCGTCGGATAAAAATTACAAATTGGCAGAAAAATATCTGCCACACGGTTCTTGCGGCGTCGTCAGCTTCGGCGTCAAGGGCGGAAGAAAAGCCGCCGAGGGCTTTATGAAGCACTTAAAGCTTGCCGCCATTGAGACTCACGTTGCCGATGCTCGCACCTGTTGTCTCCATCCGGCAAGTGCAACTCACAGACAGATGAACGACGAGGAGCTTTTGGCGGCAGGTGTATCGCCCGATCTCGTACGTTATTCCTGCGGCATCGAAAACGTCGAGGATCTTATCGCGGATATCAAGCAAGCCTTGGCAGCAAATGATTAAAAAAGATCTTTACAAAAAGCATCACAATAAACAGCGAGGTATAAAAAATGCCAATAAAGATCCCCAACGACCTGCCGGCAACGCAGGTGCTTACGAACGAAAACATATTCGTTATGACGGAGAACCGTGCGATATCACAGGACATCCGACCGCTCAAAATACTTGTTTTCAATCTTATGCCCACAAAAATAGACACCGAGACACAATTCTCACGCTTGCTCGGAAACACACCACTCCAGGTCGAGCTCGAGCTTATGCACACAAAGACCCACAAGTCAAAGAACACGTCCGTCGAGCATCTGCTCACGTTTTACAAAACTTTTGACGAAATAAAAAACAACAGATACGACGGTATGGTCATAACCGGTGCGCCCGTAGAACAGCTTGAGTTTGAAGACGTTGAATATTGGGAAGAGCTCTGCGAGGTATTTGAATGGACCAAAACTCACGTTCACAGTACACTTCACATATGTTGGGGAGCGCAAGCAGGACTTTATTATCACTTCGGCATAAAGAAAAAGCCGCTCGAAAAGAAGCTTTTCGGAATATTTCCGCATACGGTCGATTATAAGAGATCTATACTTTTCAGAGGCTTTGACGATGTATTTATGGCACCCCATTCCCGTCACACGACGGTCGACCGCGCCGATATAGAGGCGGTTCCGGCGATAAACATTCTCGCCTCATCAGAGGAGGCGGGAGTCTACGCTATGTCTACAAAGAACGGCAAGCAGATCTTCGTCACCGGTCACGCGGAATATGATCCCCTCACATTGAACAAGGAATATCTTCGTGACAAAAATCTCGGACTTCCGATCGAAGTACCGAAAAACTATTTTCCGAACGACGACGACACAAAGCCCCCCATGGTAACCTGGCGCGCGCACGCAAATCTGCTTTTCTGCAATTGGTTGAACTATTACGTTTATCAAACGACCCCGTTTGATATCGAAAAGATATCTAACGGCGAGGATTGACACGCTTGACTCTAACAAACAAAATATCGGTTCGACGCATCCTCTTTTTTGGAGGTACACCGAACCGATGTTTTATTTTTCTGTAAAGTTTTTTGGCTCCACCTTTTTTCAAAGAAGGTGTAAGATTTCTTGCTTTTCAGTAAAGTTTTTTGGCTCCACCTTTTTTCCAAAAAAGGTGGAAAATTTCTATCTTACTCAAATTGAGAATTAAAGAGGGTCGAATAAAATCCTTTTGCCCTCATAAGCTGCTCGTGATTGCCCTGCTCTATGACGTTTCCGTCTTTTACGACAAGAATGACATCTGCATTTCTTATCGTTGAGAGTCTGTGCGCTATAACGAAGCAGGTCTTGTCCTTCATCAGCGTATACATAGCTTCCTGAATTTTTATCTCCGTCCTTGAGTCGACATTTGAGGTCGCCTCGTCAAGGATCAGCATAGACGCCTTGGGAAGCATCGCCCTTGCTATCGTTATGAGCTGCTTCTGACCCTTGGAGATATTTACACCGTCATCGGTAAGCACGGTATTGTAGCCGTCGGGAAGCTTTTCTATGTATGAATGTATCTTCGCCGCCTTTGCCGCCGCGATGACCTCCTCGTCCGTCGCGTCCTCCTTACCGTAAACGATATTATCCCGTATCGTTCCGCCGAAAAGCCAGGTATCCTGAAGCACCATAGTATAGGAAAGTCTCACGTCCTTTCTCGGAACACGCTTTATGTCCCGTCCGTCAAGGCGTATCTCGCCCGTCTCCACGTCGTAAAAGCGCATAAGCAGATTTATTATCGTAGTTTTGCCCGCACCCGTCGGTCCGACGATGGCGATAAGCTGACCCGGCTTTACCTTAAGGCTGAGGTCGTGAATTATGGTTCGCTCGGGAACGTATCCGAAGGTAACATTCTCTATATCCACCTCGCCTCTTACCTTTGCGGGGTCAAGTGCGTCCGCATCCTCGATATCTCCGAATTTTTGACGGCTGACCTCGTTTTCGTCGGGTTCATCTATCAGTTTAAAAACACGTTCTGCGGCGGCGCATGATGATTGAAGATCGCTCAGAATATTTGCGAACTCATTGATCGGCCCCGCAAACTTTCGCGAATACTGAATAAATGAGGATATACCGCCAAGGCTTATTACCAAGATCGCGGGAATATTCGCCTCGCCCTTTGAAGTCGTAAGCATATACATAATGCCTCCGACCATAATTATCAGGGAAAGCGCGAGATTGTTTATAAAGTTTACGCTCGGTCCGATCGCCGCGCCATGATGATCGGCTTTGTAATAAGCGTCAAGTGAATCGGTATTTCTTTCATTAAAGCGTTCGCAAATGACATTTTCTCTGTCATAAGCTCTTATAGTCTTCTGTCCAGAGAGCATCTCCTCGGCGTACCCGTTGAGAAGCCCGAGCTTCCTTGATCTTTCGCGGAACAGCGGACGTATCTTTTTCACCTTATGCCTTGTGAAGATTATGGATATCGGAATAGTAACGGCAAATACCAACACGAGCAGGGGCGAGATGGTCAACATCATAATGAGAGAACCCACAATGGTTATCACGCTCGTGCATATTTGCAAAAGGTCGTGCGAGAGAGAGGCGTTTACGGTATCGATATCGTACGATATACGGCTTATAATATCTCCCGTAGAATGAGTGTCAAAATAGCCCACCGGAAGATCCACAAGCTTATCGAACAGCTCTTTACGCATCGAATAAATTATCCTTTGCCCGAGCTTTACGAGCGTGATGGAAAGTACGTACGAAAGCACCGACGAGGTCACATAGAATATCGCCATAAGTCCGCAATACAGAAATACGTTGTCGAAATCTATGCTTCCGAGCTTTGTAAACGCCTCTATCTCGTTTATTGCCTTTTCAGAGAGCTTAGGACCTGCGAGAGCCAAAAGATTTGACGTCACCATCAACGTCATAGCAAAGATCACGGTCCATTTATATCTAAGCATATACATTCCCAGGCGTTTTATAACGGCACTCTTGTCCGTTATCTCTGCCGCGGGTTTGCTCATAGCAGCCGCGCTTCGTCCGCCGGGACCCGTTCCAATATTATTCAAGAATATCACCTCCCAGCTGCGAATCGCTTATCTCACGGTACACGGGACAGCTTTCAAGCAATTGACTGTGTGTTCCGTAACCGAGTATCTCTCCCTCATCGATAACGAGAATATTATCCGAGCTCATAACGGAGCTTACCCTCTGAGCCACTACTACCGTTGTCGTCGGACTGTCCGAGCCGGCTATCGCGCGGCGCAGATTGGCATCCGTTTTATAGTCAAGAGCCGATGACGAGTCATCTAATATCAGTATCTCGGGACGTGCGGCAAGTGCTCTTGAAATAAGCACTCTTTGCTTTTGTCCGCCGCTGATATTCGTTCCCTTTGCGGACAGCTGATGCGCATATCCGTCGGGAAAAGCCGAAATAAAATCATCCGCCTGTGCCATTTTTGCCGCACGGACGATATCCTCGTGCGAAAGGTCTCGACCGAATCGGATATTCTCCTCTATCGTGTCGGCATAAAGAAAATCGTTTTGAAGTGCCACACCGAACTTTGAATGAAGCTCGCTCTTGGGAATGTTCCTCACGTCGCGCCCGTCGATAAGCACCGCTCCGCTGTCAACATCATAGGAACGCATAAGCAGATTTATCACCGTGGTTTTGCCGGATCCCGTCGCTCCTATGATACCGAGCGAGCCGCCGCGACGCACCTTGAAGCTTATATCCGTAAGATTGTTTTTGATCTTATTGTACGAGAAACAAACATTTTTGAACTCAATAAAGCTATCATCCGACGCCGTTACGTCAGATGATGCCGCCTCATTCACTTCGAGATCTTCGGGAGTGTCGAGCACCTCTGCGATACGGTTTGCCGATGCAGAGCCCTTAGTGAACATAACGAAGACTCTGGTTATGGACATCATCGCCATTGATATCATATTAAAATATTGAATAAAAGCAAGAATATTTGCCGCCTGCGTCAGCTCCATTTCGACGCGAAAAGCACCAACGAGCACAACGGCGGTAAGCCCCAGATTCATAAGCAAGGTCATCATAGGATTGGAAAGTGCCATGGTCGTGCTCGCACGGCGTTCTATATCCGAGAGCGAACGGTTGACTTTATCGTAACGTGCTCTCTCGTGATCGCCCTTTGAGAGAGCCTTTATGACGCGCACACCCTGAACGTCCTCGCGGACGACCCCTATCATAGAATCAACGCTCTTCTGCACCTTAACGTACAGCGGTATGCCGCGCTTCGATACAAAATACACCGTAAGACAGATGAGCGGAAGCACGCATACCATAACGAGCGTAAGTATCGGATCTAAGGTCACCGTAATTGCGATACCGCCTATGAGCAGTATCGGTCCGCGCACTCCCATTCGTTGAATCATATTTATAAAGTGATGCACGTTATAGGTATCCGTGGTCAGCCTCGATTCGAGTGACGGGATGGAAAATCTATCGGTCTGCACGGCGGAAAGGCTCATGGTTTTTCTGAACAGGTCTCTGCGTATCCTCCGCTATATTGCGCGAGACCTTTGCCGCCATACGGTTTGCCGTAACATTCAGAACAACGCACAGCACGGCACTAAGCACCATAACCGCGCCCCATATCACGATGGGTCGGATCTCTTGCAGCGGCACTATGTTCGTAATTATGTAGGTCATTATTCTCGGAATGATGAGCTCAGCCAAGGATCCGAGTATCTTAACCGTAAGCCCGACAAGCATAATGACTATATGCGGTCTTACATATTTCAATATTCTCCGCATTATTCACTATCCTCCGAGTCAAGTTCCCTTGCCGCATATTCCGCGGCGCGTTTCGCCATACGGTGAAGAATCTCGGTAGCCATCTCCAGCTCCTCCTTGCTTATCCCCTCCGTAATATATTCCTTCCATTCGTGAACTATATCCTTGACATCGGAAAGCGCATCATATGCCTTTTGTGTGGGATACACGAGCATCATTCGCTTGTCCTCGTCGCTCTGTCTGCGTTCAACGTATCCGAGCTTTTCGAGCTGGGACATATGCCTTGTGACGTTACTCTTATTTATACATATTTTTTTGGCTATCGCATCTTGAGATATTCCGGGATTGCGGCAAAGCAACAATATATAGCTGTGATGACAAGTCCCGAGGTCGCTTCCCCGTTCCTTCAGCTTGTCTCCGCGGAACATTGAAGCACAACGAAATATGATGCTCACCTGCCTCATTAATGACGGCATCTTCATTCCTCCAAAGTGTTTATTGATCTGTTTGCGCGCATTTCAAGTTCGAGGATGGTTGCGCGCGCAACATTTGTTATTATTATACTATTTTTTCGACTCCAAGTCAATAGGTCTTGAGTGCCGTTGAAGCAAAACTTTGAATTCTTTTGTAAATATTTATCGAGATGTCTTGCAATGAAGCACTTTTGGGGTTACAATATATTGCAGAAAGATATTATTTTATTTGGAGGTCAACGATGGGAAAAACAGAGCTTCCGAGCGATTGCGAGGTCATACATCTTGAGACGGTCGAGGCGGCAAAAAGCATTATGCCCCGTGACGAGGAGATATTCGATCTTTCCGAATTATTCAAGGCGTTCGCCGACAGCACAAGGGTTAAGATCCTCTGGGCGCTCGATACGCACGAGATGTGCGTATGTGATATTGCCGCGCTTTTGAATATGACAAAATCCGCCGTTTCGCATCAGCTTCGTTATCTGCGTGATGCCAAGCTGATAAGAAATCGACGCGACGGCAAGGTCGTATTCTACGAGCTGTCGGATCAGCATGTAAGGCAGATCTTCGAAATGGCGTTCGAGCATATACGAGAGGATAAGTAATGTCAATGCAAAAATGAAGCAGCCAAAGAGCTTTCGCAGAAAGTCAAGGTCAGTTAAGATTTTCTAAGGCTTTTCAAATATTCGGAATTTTTTTTCGAAAAAGGCTTCGGCAAAAAGAAAAAACGCAAAAAAATCCAACACTTTCCCTTCATTTTAAGCTTTAAGTGCATAAATTTTCTAAATAATGGAATCATATAAAGTGTAATAACCTTCACGAAGCGCTTATCAGGTAAACATAATCAATAACCGAAAGGAAGTAACTCTATGATAAAAATCTTCCACTGCGGAGACATTCACCTTGACGCGCCGTTTTCGGGTGTTTCTCCGACAGAGAGCAATCGAAGGCGCGTTTCTCTTTTAGACCGCTTTGCGGAAATGATGCGATTTGCAAACGACAACAGAGCGGATCTTGTAGTGATCGCGGGCGATCTTTTCGATTCGGGCTACGCTCAGCCCTCGACAGTCAAAGCGGTATCGGATCTTTTAAAGGATCTGAGATGCCCCGTCGTCATCACCCCCGGCAATCACGATCCCTACGACAAGGAAAGCGTTTACAAGACCGCACAGTTCCCGGAAAACGTCCATATTTTTTCATCCGAGGAGCTGTCACGAATTGATTTTGACGAAATCGGAGTCAGCGTCTGCGGATACGCCTTTACGTCAAGCTCACATCAGGAAAGACCGCTGAAGGAGCAGACGAGCGCGCTTCTCTCTTCCAAAAACGTAAACATTTTGTGCGCGCACACGGACATCTACACTCCGAATTCCACCTACGCTCCCATATCCGCCGCAGAGCTTGAGGAGTCGGGATTTTTGTACGCCGCACTCGGTCACATCCACAAGACTCCCGAAATGCTCAAATTCGGTGATTGCTACGCATCTTACTGCGGATTTGCCGAGGGCAGAGGCTTTGACGAATGCGGTGCGGGCGGTGCTTGGCTCATCAACATCAACAACTCATATTTTCCCGCGAAGGTTGATGCGGAGCGTGTCTGCGTATCACGAAGCAGATACGAAGTCAAAACGGTCGACATTACGGGTGCCGAAAGCGACTCTACCGCCGCCTCTATGATAGACAAAGTGCTTGCGGAAGATTCCCGTATCCCGATCGGAGATCCCACATCCGATGCCGACTGTCATCGGAAAGACGGAGAGGCAGTGGTAAGGATAATTCTCAAGGGCGAGCTTCCAATGACCTATTCTCCTCTGACGGGGGCTATTGAAAAGCTGCTGAGAGCCCACTGCCGTGTTGAGATAAGAGACTGCACACTTCCCATATACGACGCAAGCTATCTTGAAAAGGATATGACCGTCAAGGGAGAATTTTACAGAATGCTTTTACCTATGCTTTCAAACGGTACGGCAGAAGAAAAGCAGACCGCGGCGCTTGCACTGAGATACGGTCTTTGCGCTATGTCGGGTCAAGACATAGTCATAGAGTAAGGAGGCGAAAAATATGAAAATAATCAATATTCACATTATCGAATTCGCCGGACTTGCCGATGTAAAGCTCGATTTTTGCAACGGGCTGAACGTCATAGAAGGGCTTAACGAATCAGGCAAAAGCACCGTCAATGCCTTCATAAAATTTATGCTCTACGGACTTGAAAAAGCCAAATGTGCGGATTCTTCGATGACCGAGAGAGAATATTATACGAGCTGGAGAAACGGAATAGCCCAGGGAAATATGACCGTCGAGCACGACGGCAAGCGATACAGGATCGAGCGCCGCGGTGTCCTTGCGACAAGCTATCGCGATACCTGTGCGATATATGACGATGCGACGGGAGACAAGGTGTTCAAGGGACGTGAACCCGGTGAGATCTTTCTCGGTATCGCCTCGCCCGTTTATGAAAGCACCTGCTGTGTACGTCAGCGAGAGCTTACCGATGTTGACGGCAAAGGCGTCAGCGACGCGATACAGAATATGCTCATAAGTGCCGACAAAAACATCGATCTTGACAGAGCCGTAAAAAAGCTGACCGAGCTCCGCAAAGGGCTTAAGCTCCAGCGCGGAGACGGCGGAAGAATACCGATGCTCGAGAAGGAGATAGAAAGCCTTACGGTGCGACTTGAAAGATCGGAGAGGAGCAACGCCGAGATACGCCGTCAACGTGATGTCGCAGAGACAAAAAGGAGTCAGATCGATCAATTTCGTGCGGATCTTAACAGAGTCGAGGATGATCTGCTTGCCTTTGACGGCTACGAAACGCTGAAAAAGTTTGACAGTCTCCATTCAATGGAGGAGAAGATCGCAAACATCAAGGCGCGAATAGAGGCACTCGATGCGGAATTTGAAGGAAGCGGCGGCTTGCCCGACCGACAAACAGCAGATAGACTCATAAGCTTTGAACGCCGGATACCAAGCGCAGAGGCGGAATGTAAACACGCTGTCAGCTTGCTTGAGCAGTGCAAAAGCTCACCTGCTCCCGATGCGCTGAAATGCCGTTCGGCAGAAAAGATACTTGCCACAGGCGGAGCCGATGCCGCAGTAAACAAATATTCTAAGCTTAGAAAACGTTCAAAGACATTTTTGACACTTGCCATAGTTTTTCTCTCCGTCGGAATACCGCTCGCCGCACTCGGCACGACACTCGGCATACTTCTGTCCGCGTTTGCTTTCATAGGCACGGGAGTCGGCGTGATGCTGATCGCGGCTTCCGTCGCAGTGCTCTGTCTCAGAGGCAAGAGCCGAAGAGCCGTACGCTATCATCTCGATATATGCGGCTATTACGATCCGAAGGATCCGGAGGTCTACACGTTTGAGACCTTTGTCATCGATTGCGTAAAGGTCAAACGAGAAAGCGACAGAATGAAAGAGCTTTCGGAAACCGCAGGGCGTGCATATTCCGAAAAGCGTCAAGCACTTTGCGACATCTTGAATGAAACTGCGCAGGCGTTATCTCCGTTTGCCAAAGCTCCGAATACCGACCCCGAAAACTGCGGTGAATATATCGAGCTCCTTAACGAAACGATAAAATTGATATACGACTTTTGCGACAGAAGGGACAAGCTCGTCTCGGATCTTTCCGTTGAAGAAAGAGTCGTAGGAACTATGAAAGATGCCCTTTCCAACAAAGACGAGGAGCTTTTGAGAAGCAAGCTGACTCCCGCAATATCCGAACGCTTTGCGAGCGAATCGAGAGAAGCTCTTAATCTCAGGCGAGATTATCTCACAAAGCAGATACAGCTTCTCGACCGAGCGCGTGAAGAGTCCGAAAAAAGGCTTATCGAGCTTGAGAGTGCATCGGAGGATGCCTGCGAGCTCGCAATAAAGCTCGATGAAAAGAAGCAAGAGCTTGCAAGGCTGCGAATATCTCTTGCCGCCGTCCTTATGGCTGCCGATACCATTGAAAAAGCCGGTGTAAGTCTGCGTTCAAGCGTCACGCCGCGGCTTTGCGAGGGTGCGTCACGCCGTATGTCAAAGCTTACTAACGGAAAATACGAGGGCATTTCGGTCGACGGAAACGCAAGCCTGTCGGTAACAACGGATATGACTCGCGATATCGCCGTTCTCAGTTGCGGTACGAGAGACGCGGCGTATCTGTCACTGCGCTTTGCTATGATAGATATGCTTTTCGGAAACACAAAGCCATGTCTAACGATAGACGAGGGATTGGCTCAGCTTGACGATGTAAGAGCCAAGTCATTACTTTCCGTGCTCGAGAGCTACTGTGACGACGGCGGTCAGTGCATACTGTTTACCTGCCATACCCGTGAGGCGGCTATGCTCGAAAATATGGACGTAAAGCACAGAAAGATCGCAATATAATATCAGATCTTCATACAGAGACCGACGCTTCGGTGCGACGGTCTCTGCTCTTTTATTAAAATTATTAATACTTGACCTCATATGTGTGTTGCTGACATAAATCTTAGAATAATATCAAAGCGGTAATGTTGACAAAAAGGACTTGTTATAGTATAATTAATCAGATATTGAACTAAAATTAAGCTTGATCCGCCGCGGCGGTATTGGAGGTCATTATGCCAAAATATACGATAGGTCTTGATTTCGGAACACTTTCGGGTCGTGCGCTCCTCGTTGATACATCAAACGGACGAGAGATAGCCGACTCGGTCATGAGCTATCCACACGCAGTTATGGACGAATATCTGCCCGGAAGCGATGTGCGCCTGCCCCAAAGCACGGCGCTTCAGCATCCGCAGGACTATCTTGACGTCGCAGAATTCATCATAAGAGATGTTATTCAAAAGGCGAAAGTTGACAAAAAGGATGTCATAGGCATATCGATAGATTTTACTACCTGCACCATACTTCCGATAAGGGAGGACGGCACTCCGCTGTGCTTCGAGGAAAAGTACCGTTTAAACCCATATGCTTATGCCAAGCTTTGGAAGGATCATTCGTCTCAGCCCTACGCCGACAGAATAACAGAGGCGGCGATCGCAAGACACGAACCGTGGCTTGAAAGATGCGGCGGCAAGGTATCGAGCGAATGGATGTTTCCGAAGGTATGGCAAATGCTTGACAAGGATCCCGAGCTCTACAAGGACTGCGACCTCATAATCGAGGCCGGCGATTGGATGACCTTCATATTGACGGGAAGATATACAAAGTCCTACGCCTACGCCGCGTCAAAGGCGCTCTATTTTCCCGAATGCGGCGGCTACCCCTCCGAGGAATTCTGGGCTTGCCTTGACGAAAGGCTTCGCCACGTGGTAAAGGATAAAATGGACGCTCCCGTGCTCGAAATATGTGAGATGGCAGGCAGAGTCACCGCAGAAGCCGCACAAAGATTCGGGCTTTGCGAAGGTACGGCGGTAGGTGTTCCCCACCCCGACGCACACGTTGCGCCGCCCGCGCTGAATATGAGACACGAGGGAGATATGTGCGCTGTATTCGGCACGTCATCCTGCTATATGCTGATAGGTCACAAGGATGCCGTGGCAAAGGGCACCTGCGGAACGTCAAAAGATATACTTATGCCCGGATTTTACGGCTATGAATCGGGGCTTTGCTGTGTCGGAGACCTTTTTGCGTGGCTGTGCGACAACTTAGCACCCGCAGAATACAAGGAAGAGGCGCAAAAGTTGGGAATACCTCTCATAAGATACATAATAGGAAAAGCCGCAAAGCAAGCTCCGGGCGAGCACGGACTTATAGCCCTCGATTGGTGGAACGGCAACCGAAATGTGATCGTTGATTCCGAGCTGACGGGGCTTCTGATCGGTATGGATCTGCGCACCCGTGCCGAGGACATATTAAGAGCTTTGATCGAGGCAACGGCATTTGCTACTAAAGTCATCATAGATACCTTTGCGGAACATGAGATCCCCGTAAAAAGGATAATCGCCTGCGGCGGTATTGCAAGGAAGGATCCCTTCACGATGCAGCTATACGCCGACGTTCTCAATGTTGAGATCGGCATTGCCGGCTCGTCACAGATACCTGCCCTCGCAAGCGCAATATTTGCATCTGTCGCGGCAGGAAGCTCGGCAGGAGGATATGACGATATATACGAAGCATCTGCACATATGAGCAATGTAAGCGATATAAAATACACTCCCGACCCCGAAGCGCACAGAGTCTATATGCAGCTCTACGAGGAATACAAGCGATTGCACGATTACTTCGGACGCGGCGAAAATGACGTTATGAAGCGTCTGCTCGCCATCAAAGCGCAGAGCTCACGCAAGCAAAAATAATCAGCGGATCTATTCATATCATTTCGAATAGCTCCGAAAAACATCAAAGATAAGGAAACACGGTTATGACAAGCTCCAAAGCATCAAAAATTACGGGAAGAATCTTCAAACTGCTTTTCATATTTGTGATATTGGCAGTCAACGGTATTCTCTTTTGGCGTATGTGCTCTATGAAGACACCCGATTCAATGAAAACGCTGCTCGTTGACGACACTCTGCACAAGGCTTATGCTGAAAGCGGAGGCAAGCTTGAGATGTTCAAGCAGGCGATGAGCAACGAAGAGAAATTTACGACCGCAGAGCGGAACTACGGATATTTTTCGATAGTTGATGTAGTATTTATCCCTTCGGCAGAACAGCTTCAAGTGGTACTCAGGTACAATGACAGCACGATAAGATCCGTAGCAAATGACTACGGACTTGACGAGGTACCTTCAAGCGACACCGAGCTTTTTGACGTGACCGTGATAAAGACAGTCGATCTGACCCCCGATAATCAAAAGGACAACGGGATCGGCGAGGGCATTTCAAAAGAGAGGATATACCCCTCAAAGGTCGTTGCCGAGCATTCGGGTATACACAACTACCGCAGATTCATCTTTAACGGCGTTGACGCAAGCGATGCCGAGGGAATATTCGTTGACATTTACTACATCGAAGACGTAAACTACGATGAGATGGCATACGGAAGCCTTTCCGTATACAGTTGTGCAAAGGAAAATTTGCCGATCTCTTTGTCAGCCGACAGCAAAAAGTCGCTCGAGGAATACACCCCGGCGCAATAGATTAGACAAGATTTCATACAAACAGGACTTACCCGCCGCGCTTAAGTCGGCAAGTAAGCCCTTTTTGTTTATATCACGATCCGTTCTGAGGTTACGGCGTTTGAACGTACTTTTCAAAAAGCAAGATCCGCACCTTATCAAAAAGTGCGGATCTTTATATTCTGTTTAAGCGTTGAGCTATTGAGCTTTATCTTTTAAGTTCTATTGCCTTTTTAGCCTTAGCTACGATGTTTTCCTTGGTAAGTCCGTACATTTCGAGAAGTGCGGGTACCTTGCCGGATCTGCCGAATTGATCTTCGACGCCGAGGCGAACGACGGGAACAGGACATTCCTCGCAAACCACCTCAGAAACCGCAGAGCCGAGACCGCCGATGATATTGTGCTCCTCTGCGGTGACGATAGCGCCGGTCTCATTTGCCGCCTTGGCAATTATCTCACGGTCGATGGGCTTTATCGTATGGATATTGATAACTCTTGCGGAAATTCCCTCAGCCTTAAGG
>CAYYND010000023.1:0-8238 GCA_964472845.1 uncultured Lachnospiraceae bacterium
TTCCGTCTTTGATTTTTTGAAAAGAATCGTCCCATAGATTCATTTTATGTATCACGCCAACACCTCCTAACGTTTAAACCGATTTATTATTAATTATAGCAGAAAATCACGCATTTTTCAATATATTATCCAATGCATAGAAAAGTTTTTAAAAAAGGTCTGACACTTATCGTATCAAACCTATGCTTTTTAAATGCCTACCTGAATAATTATCGATACAGTAGAAAAGCGGTACTCTAATGTTATCAATTTCTGCGTACCATAGTTTGATTACACGATAAAATTGACAGAAACTGAAACAGCGGTTTTTGTTTTATTACTTTCTCTGTACCTTAGTTTGTTGACACGATAATACAGTACTAAGAATGTTTCTCCCTTTTACAGGTTAAAAATTGTGCCGAACGAAAATACTAAATCGAGCCGATTGAAAATGCGAAATCTTGCAAAAGCTGCTCACTTTATGTCGAAAATACTGCTCATTTACATTCAAAAAAGTTGCTCACTTGTATTGACAAATACTGCTCAATCTGCTATAATAGTAAAAAAGATTGGAGGTAACTTATGAGCGTATTAGCTGATAAAAAAGACTACCGAAGAAGAATTATCGATAAAACCATAGAAACATATTTAGAGGTAAGTGGTGCAATCTGCATCGAAGGACCTAAATGGTGTGGTAAAACGTGGACATCAGCATATCATTCAAATAGTGAATTTTTAGTTGGCGACCCCGCAAACAATTTCTCGAACAGACAGCTTGCCGAATTAAACCCTTCGCTTATTTTGCAAGGTGAAACTCCGAGGTTGATTGACGAATGGCAAGAAGTTCCTGCCATTTGGGACGCAACCCGTGCGGAAGTGGATAGACGACATCAAAAAGGTCAGATTATTTTAACGGGGTCATCCACTCCAAAAACCAAAGGCATTATGCATAGTGGCGCAGGCAGAATCGTAAGACTTAGAATGAGAACGATGTCCTTGTATGAATCGGGAGATTCTTCTGGTAAAGTTAGCCTTGAAGAATTATGCAATGGTATCCTTACGATGCAACTGTTAGAAGAGGTGGAGCTTGAAAAAATCGCAAGTATCATTGTTCGTGGCGGTTGGCCTGAAAATATCACGGTTAACGATAAAAAAGCACATTTGATGCCTCGAGCATATATGGAAACTGTTATTGATGAGGACTTGAATAATCTCGATGATGGTATTGAATATAATCGACATAAGGCTCAATTACTTCTTCGGTCGCTGGCAAGAAATGAATCAACGACTGTATCTGATTCGGCATTGCTCAAAGATATTATCGAGCAAGATAGCGAATCTATGAGTAGAAATACCATAGCAAAGTATCTTGAGGCTCTCAATCGATTGTTCTTATTTAATAATCAAATGCCATTCTCTCCTAACCTTCGTTCGTCACTGCGAGTAAAACAAGCGGAGAAGAGACACTTTACCGACCCCGCAATGGCATGTGCATTGTTGAATATTACCGCAGATAAGCTTCTTTCTGACTTGAACACATTTGGCTTCCTGTTTGAGGCTATGGTGGAGAGAGACCTTGCTGTATACGCCGAATCATTTGGAGCAAAACTTTTCCACTACCAAGACTATAAAAACAACGAAATCGATGCAGTCATAGAACTTGAGGATGGTGAATGGTGCGCATTTGAGATTAAACTTGGAGCAAAGAAAATAGATGAAGGCGCAGAAAATCTTATAAGCGTATGTAAAGACATTGTTGCCAATGGTGGTAAAGCTCCTAAAATCATGTGCGTAATATGCGGTTTGTCTAACGCCGCATATCAAAGGCCTGACGGAGTTTATGTTGTGCCTATTACAGCGCTAAAGAATTAAATCCTACTGAATAGAAATTCACTGAAATCAAACTCAGTAAATTTTCAGTCCGAGATTATCTTGATTTTATAGGACAATATGGTATATAAAGCCCGTTATTCTCTTAAAATCACATCGAATTAAAGAAAATGCGGAAAATATGGCAAACTTTATTAAAAATATCGCCTCGCTTACGGGTGATATAATTCGTGAAGTTTTCGATATGGTACGCGGACAAGCTCCCGTTATGCAAGAAGCATATGAATATTTTGTAAACAACGGTATTTCTTTTGAAGTATTGGCGCAAGAGATAAAAGACGATTTTTCTGCGGCGCATTGCATTTCCGCTAACGACGATAAAGAAGTCGAAAAAAATCAATTGCTGTTAAATTCGTTAGAAGATAAGAACAATCCGTTCCGCGCCGTATTTGCCGTTGATAAATTAAACGAAGGCTGGGACGTTCTTAATCTTTTCGATATCGTGCGCCTTTATGAAACACGTGACGGAAAAAACGGCAAACCGGGTGCAGGTACAATTTCCGAAGCACAACTCATTGGTCGTGGCGCAAGATATTGCCCCTTTAAGATTGACGATGAACAACCTAAATATCAACGCAAATACGATAACGACGTGGATAATCAGTTGCGTATATGTGAAACGCTTTATTATCATTGTTGGAACGAACCGAGATATATAAGCGAATTGCATACGGCTTTGCGCGAAGTCGGACTTGACCTCGAAGGTATCGTAACGAAACGTTATTCGCTAAAAGAATCTTTCAAAGTCGACGATTTGTATCGCACGGGATACGTTTTTACAAACGAAAGAATACTGAAAACCCGTAACGACATACACGATTTGTTGCCGTCTGTGCGTGATAAAATATACGAAGTTTCCGTTGCCGTCGGTAAAGGCGGTGAAGATATCGTGTTAGAAGAAATTTCTTCGGATATTAGCGTAAAAACTTATCAATATCTGACAACGTTTAAGGAAATTGCAGCAATCAATTATTCCGCCGTTAACCGTGCATTACGCCAGTTTGACGTATTCAAATTTAATACGTTACAATCATATTTCCCTAATATAAAGTCAACGTATGAATTTGTTGTGAACGGCAATTATTTAGGCAATATTCAAATCAAAATAACGTCGAAATATCAAACTCCGCCGATGAGTATTATTTATAAGGCTTGCGTGAACGTGCTTTCCAAAATTGCAATAAAGATTTCCGCAATCGAAGAAGTTTGGGAAGGTACAACGGAATTTAAGGCTCACCGATTGAGCGAATTTATCAAGGATAAGAGCGTAAACGTCAAACCGATTTCTGGCAGTATCGGATATTCGCAAAACGATGCTTCTGTCGGCAAAAATCGTTTAGATTTATCAAATGAAGACTGGTTTGTGTTTAACGATAACTACGGCACGTCGGAAGAAAAAGCCTTCGTTCGTTATTTTAAGGACTATGTAGATACGTTAAGAGGTAAATACGATAAAATATATCTACTCCGTAATGAACGTCAAATTCACTTATATTCGTTTGAGGGAGGCGAACGTTTCGAGCCGGATTATATTTTGTATCTATGCAAAAATCGTACAGATTCAATCGAACAACTTATCGTTTTCGTTGAACCCAAAGGCACACATTTGATTGAATCGGATAAGTGGAAAGAAAACTTTTTGCTCGAATTAAAAAACAAAGCAATTCCCACGATTACGTTTGCCGATGATAACGATTATAAAATATGGGGCTTCCATTTCTTTAATACAGAGTGTAGAAGCGTTGACTTTGCCGAGGACATGAAAAAGTTATAAAAGTAAAAGCCAAAGACTAACTTCGGCTTTTATCATTAATTTTAGACTATTTCAGTTTAACAATCAATCCGAAATAATCTCTTGTAAAAAATAAAACGAACGAAACCTTATCGGTTTGGTTCGTTTTATTCCTATTTGGTGCGGATGAAGGGACTTGAACCCATATGAAATTGCTTTCACTGGAACCTGAATCCAGCGCGTCTGCCAATTCCGCCACATCCGCATATCATTGGTTTTTTGCTTAAATAGGACCCCGTATGCCGAAAACATACGGGGTCCGATGCGAGAAACGGGACTTGAACCCGTACGGTGTAAACCACACGCCCCTCAAACGTGCGCGTCTGCCAGTTCCGCCACTCTCGCAAGCAACAAGATATATTATACTCAAAAACTTTCTTTTGTCAACCCCTTTTTTGAAAGTTTTTCGCTTTTTTGTTCATTAAATTACGCATACCCTAAAAAAAACGGGTCAATAATAGCGTAAAACCCCAAAAGCACATTTGACGCAAGGCAGTCAGGAAAGGAAGGACAAACACTATGCAAACACAGATTAAAAACGTGACCGCACGTGAAATACTTGATTCGCGAGGCAATCCGACCGTTGAAGCGACCGTAACTCTTATCGACGGAACAGAGGGACGTGCCGCGGTACCCTCGGGAGCATCGACGGGAATGTATGAAGCACATGAGAAGCGCGACAAAGGCAGTCCGAGATATGCAGGCAAAGGAGTGATGGAAGCAGTCGGTGCCGTAAACGAAAGAATATCCCGGGTACTTGCGGGTATTTGCCCGTACGATCAGAGCGCGGTCGATCACACTATGATCTCCCTCGATAAAAGCGAAAACAAAAGTGAGCTTGGCGCGAACGCTATACTTGCGGTATCCCTTGCAAACGCACGCGCGGCAGCAGTTCATCACGGCGTTGAGCTTTTCAGATATCTTGGCGGCGCGGCGGCAAAGCGTCTTCCCGTTCCTATGTTCAATATTCTCAACGGAGGAGCACACGCCTCAAATAATGTCGAGATACAGGAATTTATGATAGTTCCGATCGGCGCGTCATCGCTTTCCGAGGCAGTAAGAATGGCAAGTGAAATATATCATTGTCTCGGTGATCTGCTTCGCAAAAACGGATATTCAACTACCGTTGGAGATGAGGGCGGATTTGCGCCGAACCTTGAAAGTGACGAGGATGCGCTTGAGCTTATATGCACGGCGATCACTAAAGCGGGATACAGCACCGATCTGATAAAGCTTGCGCTCGATGTTGCGGCAAGTGAATGGTATTCGGGCGGATCTTCAAAAGCGGGATACAAGATGCCGAAGAGAGGTACCGAATACTCTGCAAGCGAGCTGATCGAATATTATTCGGATCTTATCAAAAAATATCCTATCATATCCATTGAAGACGGACTTGATCAGAACGATCTTGAAGGCTGGCGCGCTCTTACCGAGCGGCTCGGCGATAAGATAATGCTCGTCGGTGACGATCTGTTCGTCACAAATGAAAGCCGTCTCATTCAAGGAATTAAGAAAGGTATAGCAAATGCAATTTTGATAAAGCCAAACCAGATAGGAACACTTACGGAGACCTTAAACGTCATCAGGCGCGCTTCGGAATGCGGCTACAAGTATATAATCTCCCACCGTTCCGGCGAGACCGAGGACACTACAATAGCAGATCTTGCGGTAGCGACAAATGCTCCTTTTATCAAAACAGGTGCTCCGTGCAGAAGCGAGCGCGTAGCTAAATACAATCGACTTATGCGGATCGAGGAGCTCTTGAGTGATCCGGTATTTTCGGATCTCATCAGATAAAATCAGATGATCCAATCGGATCCAATCGGGTAAAATCGGATAAAATCCAAAGTAAGAAATCACAAGTCGCTAAAGGCATCTAAAACGGGGGCTGTCACGCCAACGCTTGACAAAAAGTCAGGCCAAAGGAGGACAGCCCTTCGCTATATTCGGATCAAATAATGCAGACTGCATTATCACATTTTCTTATCATCCGAAGCAGGATTATCGATAAGCTCTCCGTTCTCGGTAAATCTTGACCCGTGACATGGGCAATCCCAGGAATGTTCGGCGGCGTTGTACTTCAGGGCGCAACCGAGATGCGGACAACGCGGTACCGTAGGCGTAATAAGTCCCACAACAGACTCAAACGCATTAACGGCAAGCTGAGGACGCAAAATACTGCGTGACGGAGAAAAAATATCGGCATACGGATTATTTTTGCCTCGTACAAGATCTGCAAGTATCAACGAGGAGAGCATCGCAGATGTCATTCCCCATTTGTTGAAACCGCTGACCACATATACATCGGGAGTATTTGGGGAATACTGCCCTATATACGGCATCCCGTCAAGCGTCATACAGTCTTGAGTCGCCCATCTGTCAACGATTTTTGCCCCCTTGTAATATTTTTCGGCAAAACGCTTAAGCTCTTGCCAACAACCGCCCGATTTTCCCGTGCGATGTCCTCCGCCGCCAAGAAGCAAAAGTCCCTTATAATTACGAAATGACAGTCCCGTATCCGCCTCGTCAACATACATTCCGTCAAGATCCGGAGCACCTTCAAGCGCCAGCACATAAGAGCGATGCTGATACATTTTCAAAAAATAAGCTCCGTGCTTATTTAACATTGGAAAATGAGTTGCCACGATCAATTTCTTAAAGGCGATCTCGCCATAAGGAGTTACCGCCCTGTACGGCAACAGCTCCACCACCTTGGTACCTTCATATATGGGGAGCTTTTCAGCAATGGAAAAGGCAAATTTAAGAGGATGAAACTGCGCCTGATCACTCACGCGCACTGCCCCCGATACCGAAAAAGGCAATTCGTTCGCATCTGACAACTCGGCGCGCACGCCCAATCGTTTCAACGCCTCGACCTCTTTCTCGATCTTTTTCCGATCGCTGATTGAATATACATATGAATCCTTTTTCTCATAATCACAATCTATCTCTCGGCACAGCAAATCATACTTTTCTAAAGCCATAAGCTGCGCTTTCAAATATAGCCGAGCCGTTTCATATCCAAAACGCTTGATAATCTTATCGTACAGCAAGCCGTGCGAGAGTGTTATTTTGGCGGTCGTATTTTTTGTAATGCCGCTGCATATCTTATCGGCTTCCACGAGCATACACTCAACACCAAGCTCATTTAAAGCCCGTGCACACAGGATCCCGCCTATTCCGCCTCCGATTATCAATACGTCAGTAGCTTTATTTTCTTTCAGCACCTCAAACCCGACGCGCGGCGCGGTTCGTTCCCAAACAGAATACATAGTTTACCTCCAATGTGTAATATACATATTGTTTGCCGTTGAGCGCAGTATATACGTTTTGATACGGATATTGTCCGAGACTGAGGCAAAGAAAAAACGTGCGTACCGACATTTCGATCGGTACGCGCGCTTTTAATACCCAAATTTCGGACGCTAAAGACATAAAAATGATAAAGTTGGGAATATAATGGATTTATTCTCGCAGTTGGGATGTGCATTTTAGTTACTTTATGCCTTACGGTTCGTCGCCCGGATATTCCAAAATGTCTTTACTTGCAGTATGATCTATTGCGGCACGTTTGGCTTGTGAAAAGTGATTTTTTCTTTCGATATGATAGAGCTTTCCGTCCTTTTGAAATCTTGTCCCCGTTTGTCTGAACACGAAGGATACGTTTGCCATAATACAGGCATCACGAATACCGAGGATCCAATCATAGTTACAGATGCGAGCATTCTTCCCCGATTCGCCTCCGACGGAAACGAAATCGATCTTATCGCACAGATAATGGGACAGATTGATAGGCTCCAGCAAGGGTTCGCATATCACGAATCTATGCTTGATGGGAAGCGTAAGGAAGGCGGGAAGTCTCTCGTCCGCTCGCCTCTGGTTTTCACAGGTACAGCCGATGCTTACGTTATTATATCCGTCTCCCCAATCGAGCGGCAACAACTCATGCAGTCTCGTTATGCGTTTTGTGATAAATATGAACGAAAGATCCTGTCTCTCCCTCATCATACTCCACGCCTTATCCCGCCAAGCATCTGCCTCTTCAATCAGAAAATCGGACGAAAAGCAAGTATACACCGTCTCACCCGACGGTATCTTATACCCGTTGCCGCCTCTTCCCCTTCGGATCGGAAGATCAAAGCTTGAGTTTTTTGTGATCTCACTGCTTATCTTATCATATCGTTCATCGATACGGTAAACGTAGCAATTGAGACACCCCTCGCTGTACTTATGACATCCGTGCCACGGATTCCAAGAAACACTCATTTTTTTGCATTGTCGGAGTTAACTTCCGATTCTTCGTCACGCTTTTCTTCCTCTTTAAGCTTTTGAAGCACCTCAAGAAATGAATCTATATCCTTAAATTCTCTGAACACGGACACATATCTTATGTATGACACCTCATCGATATGTCTCAGCTCTTTTATAACCATCTCGCCTATCTCTGTCGAGCGTATCTCGAGCTTAAGTGAATCAACAAGGCTCGTTTCGATAGCATTTACAAGCTCATCGATATTTATCGGGCGTTTAAAGCAAGCTTTAACGAGACCGCGGCGAAGCTTGTCTCTGTCAAACAG
>CAYYND010000023.1:8248-23135 GCA_964472845.1 uncultured Lachnospiraceae bacterium
GCTCACGTGTACCGTCGCGCTTTATAACAAATATCTGAGCAGTATCTACCGCCTCAAATGTTATAAAACGTCTTTGACAAGCAAGACACTCGCGCTTTCGGCGGATATTGCATCCGTCAGCAACAACGCGCGTATCGATCACTTTAGTATCCGGGTATCCGCAACCTGGACATTTCATATCATCTGACCTCCAACACAAAATGTCAATAAACATATTTTATACCGATGGCATATCTCCCCAAAAACGGGCACCATACCGCCGATCCAGATGTATTATAACATATTTTCCCTTTATTGTAAAGAGGCAATATCGCTTTTTAAGCGTTTATCAGCTCCGAACAGTTAAAATCCTGCAATACATCCTCAAGCGTACTCGGCATCACACAGTTATCTGACACGAGCGAGAAAAATCTAATGGCTCTTTCGGTTCCCGCGCCAAGCTCACAGGTTACGTTATCCCGTGACTTTCCGTCCAGCTCCGCAGATATCAAATATTGTGTGATATGCTCACCGTCAACCTTTTCAAATAGCGTATAGAGCAAGTGATAGCCGCACAAATACCTTTCGCATGACAGTACTTTTGAAAGTATTGGTACGTTCTCGCTCCCGTGCGTATGGAATGCTGTATTTTCCATATAACCTCCTTTGACAACACCCAACCGTGCATATAATATCACATACGGGCTTCAAGTAAAACCGTGCCAAACATAAGGGACAATCCGAAAAATTGTGCATTTTGCCCAAGAAAAATGCAAAATTTTATGCAATAACACGTTGAAACATTATGATTATAAATGAATATATTCATTTTATTCAAACCATAAGCTACATTTAGTTCAATGACGGCGTTTTCAAATTTAACATTGATCCCTTGCATAGGCAACAGATGTTAACGTAAGAAGGATTTACTTATGGACACCGTATATATTTTATGCTATAATTTATTCATAAGAGTCGCTGTTTGTATTGTTGCCTTTTCCAAAATAATAACAAATGTTAAATATATCAAAAGGTGTAATAATTAAAAAAAGTGACAGAAGCACTAAATGTAGTCAAAAAATCGAATACCGTAAAACAAGGAACATCAAAAATGAGAAACAAAAGCAAAAAAAGCAAGGGCATTTTCGGCTTGATAGCTCAAAAATGCCCCAAATATACAGTATATGCACCTCTGTCAAGAGGTCCGATAAGCCGTGCGCTGTGCAATATGCCCCAAGAGTCCTACATAATTCTTAACACAGGGCTTCCGTGCATCATAGTTTGCATAACCATATCTGCTTATCAATTTTTCACGTTATATAAGATCGACCCGTGGGGGGCGATATATACGTACAGATCCTTTGCCGAGATCATAGTTACTTCCTTCGCAATCACGCTGTGCGCGCCTTTATTGTTGGATATTATGGCGAGAAGAAACGGAAAAAGCTGATCTACTGCTCCCCACCCATCTCGATCACTCTTGCGGCAGCCTCGATAGGATCGAGCTTATCCGCGGCAAACGCCTTTCTCAAGAGCTCGCCCGGGATCTGTGGGTCATATTTTTCAAATATCGGCAGTTCTCCGTAAGATACGAGTTCATTCGCATCGATCCCCTCTCTTCTAACCGTCAAAGCAAGGTCGTGAATAAATCCGCCCGCATCGGCAGCTTCCATTCTGAACATCATATAACAGCATCCCTCGTATTCAAGATTGCTGATCTTGTATTTCGAAGCTATTCTCGGAAGCTTCAGATACTTACGAAGAGTACGGAATGAGCGTGTACCGAGCCACGGAAAAATGCAGTAGGTATATCCGCCGAGATGGATCACGGATCTCTCGGTAAGTCCCGTGTTTTTGGCAAGATGACGCGCTACGTCCAATCGGTGCTGTGCGTTCGGCAAAAGATACGGATATACCGTATCCTCGTAAAGAACGCGCCGCATCCTTTGAAGTATCTTTGTGTGTATCTCTCCGTAATCGCCGGGCCACGATACTTCCATTTTGCCTTCTATACTTTTGACATAGACAAGTTTTCTTGCTATATCAAGTTCCTCAACTTCCCAGACACGTCCCGCGAGCGCAAATCTGTCGCCGACAGGCGGAGGGGTCGTGATAGTTCCTATCTCTTCGGACTCACATCTTACGGTAAAATCCTCGGTATCCTTAAAAACTGCGTAAAACTTAAAGCTTTTAAGGAGTCGCTCTCCCGAAAGTCCCACTATCAAGCCTCCCTCATCGGTCATCTCGATAAACTCGTTATTGAGCATTGAGACCATAAGCGCCTTGCAATCTTCCTTTGAAACATCCTTAAATGGCGGAAGTGAGAGTATGCGCGTGCCGAGCGCCTTCGGAGTAAGCTCTCCTGACGAGGCGAGTATGCTTAACATCTGATGAAACATAAGGCTGAACGGCAGTTTCTTTCTTGACGGTGGTTCGATAAATCTCTCTTCGATGTACAGTTGAACTATCGCTATCGCCCTTATAAGGCTCCACGGAATAAGCTGAGGTAAAGGTGTATCGGGTAATGGATCCTCCTCCCTGAACACCATCATCATCTCCGGCGGCTGTCCTCGTCTTCCCGAGCGTCCGAGCCTTTGCAAAAAGCTCGACACCGAATTCGGCGAATCATTTTGAAGTATCCTTTCAAGCCGACCTATATCTATGCCGAGCTCCATAGTCACCGTAGCGCAAGTCACCGCCTGCATCTCCTCATCCTTCATTTTTGCCTCAGCCTCTTCTCTGAGCGAAGCCGAGAGATTTCCGTGATGGATAAGGAAGATATCGCTCTCGTTGCGATTGCGCGCTATTTGACGCAGGGTGGCCGTAACGTACTCAGTCTCCTCTCTCGAATTGGAAAACACGAGAGATTTTTTATCTTTTACGCAATCATACATAAATTCGTATCCCGCATCGATGCGCGCCTTTGCGCTACCTGTATCGGCGGGATCTTTTTTGCTTTGGGACTGTTCTTCCTTAAGATTTTGAATGTAAAAGTGCTCCATTCCGAGTCGCCAATGTATAGCGCTCTCGGGCAAGCTCGGTATATCCGTTTCCCTACCGCTCCCCGCGGAAAGCCAATCTGCCGCAAGCCCCGGATCTCCTATTGTTGCCGAAAGTCCTATGCGTCTCGGTGAATGTCCGATAAGTCTGTCGAGCCTTGTAAGCTGGCAGATTATCTGGTTACCTCTGTCTGAGCCCGTCAGCGTATGGATCTCGTCGATCACTACATATTTCAGTCCGTAAAACAGCCTTACGGCATCGTTTGAACGGTTTATAAGCATCGACTCAAGGGACTCCGGCGTTATCTGCAATATTCCTCGCGGTCTGTCAAGCAGCTTTTTCTTATGTGATGCCGTCACATCGCCGTGCCAATGCGTCACGGGGATACCGCTATCCTTCAAAAGCTCGTCAATACGCTCAAACTGATCGTTTATCAAGCTTTTGAGCGGGGCAATATACAAGACCGCCACGCTGTCCGGCATATCCTCGTATATATCTGAGATAATGGGAAAGAACGCCGCCTCCGTCTTGCCGCTTGCCGTAGATGAGGTAAGGAGCAGATTATGATCCGTTTCAAATATGGTCGTCGCCGCCGCGACTTGAACGGCGCGCAAGCTTTCCCAAGAATGAGAATATATAAATTCACGAATAAAATCGGGAAATCTTTCAAATATTCTGTCCGCTTCGGTCATATGATCAACTCCTTTCGCGCCATTCTTGCGCCAATTCAAAACTTAAGATCGTTTATGGTAAACATCGGCTTTTTTTGCTCTGTTGTGCCATCGTTTTTAGGCGCAACAGAACTCGGATCTGCCGCCGCGACTCCGATCTCTTCTTCGCCGTCATCCGAGGTCGTCAATGTAACCGCGGTCTTTACTATATCATCAAATCCGGCATCGGGATTTTGAAGCAAAATATTCAATACAGTCATATAATCTCTGAGCATCTCACGCGGAGTTATCATAGTATTGGCACCGGCGCGAGAAAGACATATTCTCAAGAACTCTTCCTTTTCCTCGTCCGTGATCCGCGCCTTCCAAGAATAATTTTGCTCGTGAAGAACTGTAATACGGCAGATCAGGGCATAGAGCTCCTCATCCGTCAGCCGACGCAGTCTTATTACGGGACCTATGAGATTTTTATATCCGTCGAGCATAAACTTACTGTCACACAGTCGGCTTTTGAGAGCTTCGTAACTGAAGAGCCCACGTCTTGTATCCTCGAGAAACTGCGGTGTGCCTCCGAATATTATCTGAAGCCCCGGAGCCTTTCCCTGCAACGTATCGTTGAACATTGAAAGTATCTTTTCATAATTGTTTTCGCGGCTGACTTTATGTGAGATCTTGTAGAGATTTACGCACTCGTCAATGAATACGACAAGCCCTCTGTAACCAAGCTTCCTTACAAGCATAGCCCAGAGTTTGATAAAATCATACCAATTGTTGTCATCTATGATAACCGATACCCGAAATCCCAACGCCGAGCAAGCCTCGGTCTTGGTCGCAAACTCTCCTCTGAGCCAACGAAGACACGCGCTCTTGTGCTCCTCATCTTCACTGAAATGGGCGTTGAAATATTCCGACACCACTCTCGAAAAATCAAATCCTCCGACAAGCGCTTCAGACTCGCGTAAAGCCTCAAGAATATTGAGATTTATTTGCCTTTTTGCCTCGGAAGAACTCAGATCTCCCCCCGAGGATATAACGTCGGAATACAGCTTGGTTATCCATTTTGCCATTATCTTGGGAAGAGCACCTCCATCGGGAGAGGACTTCGACGCCATATTCTTCATAAGCTCACGGTAGGTCGCGACTCCGCTCCCACCCGCGCCGTACAACCTTCTCTCGGGGGAAAGATCCGCATCCATCGTAATGAAATCACGTTCAAGCGCGTAACCTCTTATCAGCTGGATAAGAAAGCTCTTACCGCTTCCGTATCTGCCTATGAGAAATCTCATAGCTCCTCCGCCATCGTTTACAAGCTCCAGATCCGACAATATTGCCGCTATCTCATCGCGTCTGCCTATCGCGATATAGGGCGCGCCCTCTCTCGGCACTACGCCTGCCGAAACAGATGCGAGCAAGGATGTAAGCACCCTTTTGGGTACCGCTTTTTGATTGTTTTGACTTTCATTCATAATTATCTTTATCCCCTTCCCTTTATCGCTTCGCTGACGATATCAGCGTAAAAATCGATGACACAATACCCGTATCCGTCATCCGATTCCGTAAGTATGATGTCTCCGATGGTATCTGCCGCAAGCTCGTTTATCTCATCAGCCATTGCCTCAATGGGCTTGCCTGCGTTTTTAGCGCATTGCCTTTGTCCCGACGTATCTTTTTTAAAGCAGAGCTTTAAAAACTCAAACAGTTCGTCCGACATCGACGAAAGCCCCGTATCGTCAACCTCTGACGGTTCGGCGTTCTCGACGGCCTCGCTCATTTTAATGTCCTCGACCGTTTTTGCTTCTACCGCATTTTTAGCCGTTTCCACCATACACGACATTCCTTCGGATCCCGACTGATCGCCGCCGACTTTATCCGTGCCGAGCGGCAAAGAGGATTTGTCGTCCTCAAAGGCATCCACAAGCATCCTTGTGGTTTTCCAAGACTCTTTTTCAATGTCCAAAGCCTTATCGCGTGAAAACGGAGCCTGAGGTATGTCGTACATCTTTTCATATTCGGCAGGCTCGTTATTTTTCTTCAACTGAGAGGGATGAGAGCCTTTCAAATTAGCATCAAAATAGCTGTCAAGGCACTGCCTTACCCCCACGTGAAGCATAACGGCTCTGAATCTTGATTTTATGCCGAGGTAGGCTCTTATTCTGTTTTCGCAATGCTTTATTATACTTCCGACCGTATACCTTAGATCGTTTGTCCTTGAAAATGAAGCATAATCCACCTCGATCTTCTTTTTTACTCTATGGGTACATATAGCCCCTACGAATGTATCCTTGACCATATGGCTGTCGGTAAGTCCGATGCCGGAAAAAATATGACCTGCATCCGAATACTGACTCATAACGTGCTCAAGTGCGGCTATTATATGCTTATCATAAAGCTCCGCATTTGCGGCATTGTAAAACTTGCTTTTTCTGTAATCGTACGAAGAGCAATACTTTGCTATCACATCGGCATACAGTCTGTAATCATTTCCGCGGCACGGAATAAAATACTCCTTAAGGATACAGTTATTCATAACCGCTTCAAAGAGTTCTCGCTCAAGCGACGGCGGCTCGATGCGGTGAATGATGGAAAGATCGCATATCCAATCACACATAAATCTGTCGAGCTGAGGGTGTTCTTTTCTGAAAGCCGCCCACAAAGCACAAAGAAGGTCGCGTATTCTTAACGGTTCAACCGTGTCGGAGAGCGCGATGAGCTCGTAAGCGTAAAGAAGAATGTAAGAATACGAGGTATTGACGAATTTCCCTTCAAGAGTCAACGAACGCCAATAAAGATACCAATCAAGCTGTGCACGGTCCATATGTCCGTAATGCGGGATATATGAAAAGAAAGGTATATTTTCGGGTACATATTGGGGTTTAACATTGAAATATCTATGCGCAAGCTTATCAAACTGATCGAAATAATTGTATTGAATGCGCCAAGGATATATCTCTACCTTGTGTATGAGTGAATTCAGAGGCTCATATTCCGCCTCGGGATTTGGCTTGCTTTTTTCCTCATCGGAGTTATGCGGATGGATATAGTGGGTTATCACGGTACTTTTTTCGGAAAATTTCGACTCTTTGACCGTGCCCTCGGGATCACTTCGGCTCGGTGTCGAAACGATGTCCGCAAGCATATCGGCGCCCGAAAATCTCGTGCTCTCGGCACTCGAAATACGTTTTTTCGGCACAAGGTTAGTAAGGTCCCAAAAGCTGTCCTTCTCCTCGTCACGGCTCAAGTTTTTCTCGTCCGACATCGCATCTCACCTCACTTTTTAAGTGTTTCCTGTAATATTTCATTTTATCATAATTCTTTTGGTATGTCAAGTAAAATTGTTTTTTATTTCCAAAATATTATTTTTAATTAAAAGGACAAGCGGCATCCGTCTCTTTAAAGAATCAAAAGAAGCAAATGCCGCCGAACATCAGGCTTTAAAATACTTTCCCGTCATATCGGTCATATCGATCCTATATATTGCATCAGATAGTTCCCGTGACCGCAAGTACCGCCACTCCGGGCTCTATAACATACGCCCCCGTCTCCGCATCCTGAGTATAGGTTGCCGCGGGAACCGTTATCTGACCTGCCACTGTGGTAAACAAGCCGGTCGTTTCATTGTAATTGTACTGCGTTCCGCGCGTCCATGTCTCTCCGTTAAAGGTGACGGAAAGATCCGTGAGAACGGGATCGAAATCGTCCGTTACCGCTACACGGTCATCGACCGTTGCCGCTTTACTGCCATAGTTCTGAATAACGAAGGTGTATGTCACACGGCTGTTTTCTGTCACCGTACTCGGAGTAATGCTCTTGCTTATGGTAAGATCGGGAGCTTCGCGTACAGTCACAGTTTCAGTTACGCTTACGGGGGTAGTAATACCCGTGCCGCTAACTGTCGCAGTGTTCACCACGGTAGATCCTGCACTCAACGGGGCGAACTGGTTCACATCTGCCTCGTATATTATTACGGCGTTTCCGCCCGCAGGAATATTTATTCCCGTAACGGTAAGAGGCGGACCCGCAGTAACAGTGGGAGTCGGCTGCAAAACGCCGTTTATAAAGACTTTCACAGAGCCATCCTTGTAAGTCAACGGCAAGAGCTTGGCATTTCCGAAGTCATAAGCTCCGAGATCGTCAGCCAGAGTCAAAGCTCCGAAAGCCGTACTTCCCGTGTTGACTATACTTATCACGTAAGTTACGGTATCATTTACCGTATAGGTGTCGATAACCGCGGTTTTGGCAGCGGTGATTGCCGAAATAAGCTCGCCTGTCGCCACGTTTGAGCTTGTAGTGACGTTATTATATGATAATACCGCTTGGTTAGTAAAGGTTGCCATTCAATTCCTCCTTTAAAGCTTTTGAACCTTGTGCATACTCGGTTCGGTATCATTATATGACATCAAGACATATTTCGACACGATATATCTTATGTTATAAAAAACGGCGTTTTTCGTACATTTAACAATTTATTTCAAAAAAACGTAAAAAAAACCGTTGATGCAGATTGACTTATCTTGCAATGTATGATATAATACGTATGAATGTTATATTTATTGGAGGATACAGCTATGAAGCGTATTACAACATTGGATACAAAGAACCTTTGCGAAAGCGCAAAGAAGGGCGGATGCGGCGAGTGCCAGACCTCCTGCCAATCTGCTTGCAAGACAAGCTGCGGCATTGCTAACCAGCAGTGTGAAAACACAAAGGCAAGCAAGTAATCACAAACTCAAAGCCGAGGCTGTCTCACTGACTTGAGGCAGCCCGTTTTAATGAAAAAACATTTTTATTTTTTTTAGGAGAACCGAAATGATACACTGTTATAGGCTCGGCGGTCTGAATATCGTGCTTGACGTTTGCTCGGGATCCGTGCATATTGTCGACGAGGTCGCATATGACATAATAGAGATGTATGAGCAACACAAACGAGAGGAGATCGTTACGGCGATCCTTGCCAAGTACTCCGAACGTGATGACGTCACGGAGGAAGAGGTGCTAGATTGCTGTGATCAGATAGAAGAGCTGAAGGCTGCGGGTAAGCTTTTCACGCCCGACACCTTTGAGCATATGGCGGGAGAGCTGAAGCAAAGGACGTCGGGAGTAGTCAAGGCGCTCTGCCTTCACGTGGCGCACATATGTAATTTAAACTGCTCATACTGCTTCGCAAGCCAAGGAAAATACCACGGCGACAGAGCCGTTATGAGCTTTGAAGTCGGTAAACGCGCGCTTGATTTTCTCATAGAAAATTCAACGGGACGCAGAAACCTTGAGGTTGATTTCTTCGGTGGTGAGCCGCTTATGAATTTTGATGTTGTCAAAAAGCTCGTGGAATATGCTCGTTCGATCGAAAAGGAACACGGCAAGAATTTCCGCTTTACGTTGACTACAAACGGCATACTCATCGATGACGATGTCATAGAGTTTGCAAACAAGGAAATGAGCAATGTCGTACTCAGTCTTGACGGGAGAAAAGAGGTCCACGATCGCTACCGTGTCGACTATGCCGGCAACGGAAGCTGGGAAAAGATCGTTCCGAAATTTCAAAAGCTTGTAAACGCGAGAGGCGGCAAAAACTACTATATGCGCGGAACATTTACACACGCGAACCCGGATTTTCTCAATGATATCAAACAGATGCTGGATCTCGGATTCAAAGAGCTCAGTATGGAGCCCGTTGTATGTGCTCCCGATGACCCCTCAGCACTGACGGACGAGGATCTGCCCATAGTTCTCGAACAGTACGAGAAGCTCGCAGAACTTATGCTTCAGAAACACCGCGAGGGTGATCCCTTCACCTTCTATCACTATATGATAGATCTCAAGGGCGGACCTTGCATATACAAACGCATCTCCGGCTGCGGCTCGGGCACCGAATATATGGCGGTCACACCTTGGGGAGATCTCTATCCTTGCCATCAGTTCGTAGGCGAGGAAAAATTCAAGCTCGGAAATATTTGGGACGGCGTGACAAATAAAGAAACTCAAGAGGATTTTGCATCCTGTAACGTATATTCACGCCCCGAATGCCGAGACTGCTGGGCAAGGCTTTACTGCTCTGGCGGATGTGCGGCAAACGCCTATCACTCCACAGGCTCGGTAAAAGGTGTATACAAATACGGTTGTGAGCTTTTCCGCAAAAGAATGGAATGTGCCATTATGCTTGAAGCGGCAAAAACGCTCGAAAATGACTGAAAAGCACAGTCTGCATCATCTCAAACATAAGTTGACGAAAAAATGGAAACTCCGATTTGTGATTTTGTAAAAAAATATGCGGACAGCAAAGCGCTTCGGCTACATATGCCCGGGCACAAGGGACACAGCGTGCTCGGTATCGAGCCGCTTGACATAACCGAGATCGACGGTGCGGATGTTTTATACAACGGCACCGAAAACGGAATAATAATCCGGAGCGAGAGAAACGCCGCGCACCTCTTCGGAACGCAAAAGACGCTTTACTCCGCGGAGGGCTCTTCCCTTTCGATACGTGCTATGCTTTGCCTTGCGGCTATGCAAGCAAAAGCCTGCGGAAAGCGTCCCTTGATCGCCGCCGCGCGAAATGCGCACAAGGTATTTATGAGTGCTTGCGCCCTGCTTGACATTGATATCGAATGGTTATATCCGAGTGCAAACTCCGATGATATATGCAATGGTATCATTTCGTGCAAAATAGATGCCGAGCATCTTGACAAAAAACTTTCGGATATGCCCGAGAAGCCCTCGGCGGTATACATCACGAGTCCCGATTACCTTGGCAACATAGCGGATATCGAGGGAATCGCAAGGGTATGCCATAAGCGTGGGATATTGCTGTTGGTAGACAACGCGCACGGTGCTTATCTTAATTTTCTTTCCGTATCGTGCCATCCCATCGCGCTCGGTGCGGATATATGTTGTGATTCGGCTCATAAAACGCTTCCCGTTTTAACGGGCGGTGCATATCTTCACATATCAAAGAATGCTCCGAGATTTGTATCCGAGAACGCCGAATCGGCTATGTCTCTTTTCGCATCCACAAGTCCGTCATACCTTATCTTACAATCCTTGGATGCGGCAAACAGATATCTTGCGGACGGGTATCGAGAAAAGGCAGCCGCTCTATCTTGCTCGGTGACAGCACTGAAAGCACATTTAAACGACCTCGGATTTACTTTAATCGGCGACGAACCGTTCAAGCTGACCCTATTTCCGAAAAAGTACGGATACACAGGTCTCGAGCTTGCCGCAATACTTCAAAAGAACGGTATCGTATGCGAATTTGCCGACCCCGATCATACTGTCCTTATGTTTACACCCGAGATCTCCGATGATGATATAATTCACCTTCGAGACGCACTTTCCGCGTTAAAGAAAAAGGCACCTATACTTATAGACGCGCCCATACCGCCACATCTTGAAAGGATCCTGTCGGTCAGAGAGGCGATGCTCTCGCTCTCCGAAGAGCTGGACGTAAGTCAATGCCTTGGCAGAACGCTTGCGCAAGCCACGGTCTCCTGCCCTCCCGCGATACCAATTGTCGTTTGCGGTGAAAGGATAGATCGTGAGGCTGTCAGGTGCTTTGAATATTACGGTATTAAGCGGTGCAGAGTTGTAAGCGTTAAGAAACAACAATAAAACATAGGTCAGAGCTTCGATAAACGGAGTTCTGACCTTTCTAATATCTGAATGTTGCTATTACTTATTATCCGACGGGGCATTGTCCGTACGCAGTCCTACCGCTTGACTTACGGGGATCGAAAAAGCTATACCCTGTCCGGGTGTCTTCAGACCGGCGGACTTATATATCGCGTGAAGGACGGTATCTTTAATATCCGAGGGAACGAGCAATATCACCATATCCTTATCCGGTTGGATCGTGATGTGAAAGAGCGCTTCCGCCTCAGGATTTGCCGTTCCGCGTGCATGAATGACGGTTCCTCCGCCGGCTCCCGCTTCTTTTGCGGCATCCATAACGCTATCGGAAAAACCTGCATTGACAACACAAAGTATCATTTCATATGCGTAATTACTCATTTATCATTTCTCCCTTCTTGAAGTACCGCAGGATTATTGCTCAAAAATCCAAACAGTGACACGCCTATGACGCTTGAAAGCGGAACCGTAAACGCGATACCCTTACCATTTTTTATAGTTCGAAACTTTTCTTCTATCGTGCCGAGTGCCCTTGACGCCTGATCTTCTCTTATAACGCTGAATATGACGGCTTTATCGTTATCGGCAAGTCCGAGCAGGTTCAATATCTCCGCGCTTGCGGTTCCCTTTGCGGGTACGGCAAGCTGCATATTCACCTCCATCGACTGTATGAGGTCAATATAATAATCCGCCTTACTTCGGTTAACTATGGTAATGAGAAGTTCAAGACTGTTCGGAACGACGTTACGCTCGGAAGCCTTTGACACCGAGGCGTCGCCTTTTTTCTTCATAGAATATTTTTTCGCCATATTAACTCCTTTCAGCGGAAGTAGATGATCTGTTCATCGTCGGCTCTTATGATACGCTTCATTACAATTCTTTCGCGCACCTTTGCCGAGATCACCGCACGGAAGCCGAGTATCTGTATCGTGATAAGGGGGGTCATAGCGACCATAGCGATAACTCCGAAAGCATAATTCAATACCGCCTCTCCGCCTTGAAGTATGTAACAGATACCTATCGCCAACGGAAGTATAAAGCTTGATGTAAGCGGTCCGCTCGCAACTCCGCCCGAGTCAAACGCTATCGCAGTGTATATCTTCGGAACAAAGAAGGAAAGTCCGAGAGATATGAGATACCCGGGTATGAGGTAATACAGGATCGAAAATCCGAAAATTATGCGTATGGTCGAAAGTCCGATAGATATACCTACACCGACCGAAAGTGCCAGCATCATAGAACGCTTGGATACAGCGCCGCCCGTGATCTCCTCGACCTGCTTATTAAGTACGTGCACGGCGGGCTCGGCAAGAACGACAACCATACCTATCATAAATCCGAAAAGAATGAGCAACCAACTGTCCTGCTTAGCCATACAAGCGCCGAGCTTGAAGCCTATCGGCATAAATCCGACCGAGACAGCGGTAAGAAAAAGCACCAGACCTACGAATGTATACACCATACCTATTATGATCTTGAGCATTTTCTTCTTGGAAATACGGAAGAGCAACCACTGAAGCACGAAGAAACAGACAAATATAAGTCCGAGAGCGCGTATGACCTCTACCGATGTATTCCAAAGCTTCTCAAAAAGCGCGGCTCCGAGATAGGATTCCATAGAATAATCCGGTATCTCATACACAAGCTCGCCGCTCGATGTCAGGCAAAGTGCAAGGACTGCAAGTATCGGGCCGACCGAGCAAAGCGCGACAAGTCCAAAGCTGTTTTCACTTGCGTTTTTACCTCCGATAACACCTGCAATACCTACGCCGAGTGCCATAATGAAAGGAACCGTGATAGGACCCGTCGTAACGCCGCCGGAGTCAAAAGAAAGAGGCAAAAAGTTGCTCTTCCCGTTCTCAATCAGCAGTGCCGATATTGCGAAAAGCAAAAGGTAAAAAAACATAAGGAGCATCGAAAGATCCTTTTTAAAAACTATCTTTACGCACGCCAGAAGCAGGAATATGCCGACTCCGACTCCGACGGTGACGATCAGCAACGTACCGTTCATAACCGCGCTCACCTGTTCGGCAAGAACAGAAAGATCGGGCTCTGCAATAGTGATGAGCAGCCCCATCACAAAGCACACGGACAGAAGTATCTTCAACTTTCCGGTCTTTGCAAGTCCCGCGCCAACCTGCTCGCCCATAGGTGTCATAGATAGATCTGCCCCGAGGTTAAAAAGACCTATTCCCAAGATCAAAAAGACCGCCGATATCAAAAATACCGTAAGCTCTTTGGGGGTAAAATCCGCAAGCGGCGTAAAGTAGACCAATGAGACGATCAGCAATACCGGAAATACCGATATAAGCGCCTCTTTCAACTTTAAAAGTAATGCCTTTATCAAAACGCTCCTCCAACCATAATTAACTATCATATACATTGTAACGTATGTACAACATTAATGCAATAGACAAAATGACTTGATAATGTTAATTTTTTATTCTTAATTACCCGATGAGCAAAAAAAACGCCGAACTGAGGCATTAAAGCACACAGCTCGGCGTAGATCATACGATCATATTTTGATAAGACGTTTATTACTCGGCGTCAGCGGGCGCTTCCTCTGCTGTCTCTTCCGCAGTCTCCTCTTCGGGAGCCTCAAATACAGCCTTCATAGAAAGACTTACCTTCTTGTTCTCCTCGTCAACCTTAACGATCTTAACGTCTACATACTGACCTACGGAAATAACATCCTCGATCTTCTGATATTCGTTATTCTCGTTTCTCTCTCTCGGGATCTGTGTAACGTGTATAAGTCCGTCAACACCTTCAACGATCTCGGCGAATGCACCGAAGTCAACGATATTTACGATCTTCGCCGATACAACATCTCCGACACTGTAATTGTGCGAGAATATGTACCAAGGATTGGTATCTTCCGTCTTGTGACCGAGAACGATCTTTCTCTTCTCAGGGTCAAAGCTCTTGACATATACGTCAAGGGTGTCGCCTACTTTAACGATGGACTCGGGAGAGGAAACTCTCTTCCAAGTAAGCTCGCTAACAAGGATAAGTCCGTCAACGCCGCCAAGATCGATAAATGCACCGTACTTAGTGAGGTTCTTAACGATACCGTTGTATCTCTTACCGACCTCGATATTGCTCCAGAACTCCTCAACGCGAGCCTTGCGCTCTGCTGCGAGGACTGTGCGGATGGAACCGATAGCCTTCTTGCCGGGTTTGATGTCGATGATCTTGAACTTAACGTCTGTACCGACAAGAGTCGTAAGATCTCCGTCTCTCGGAACACCTGTTTGGGATGCGGGAATAAATACTTTTACGGAATCGGAAAGCACAACAACTCCGCCCTTTACTGCTTCGATAACCTTACCTTCGAGCACGGTGTCGTTATCCTTTGCGTTTGCGATATTCTGCCAGTTTCTGTCAGAATCAACTCTTTTCTTAGAAAGATATGCGAAGCCGTCTACATCGCTTACACGAATGACAAAGCCTTCGACCTGGTCGCCGACTTTGTAGAGCGACGTCAGCTTTACCGAGGGATCATCTGTGATCTGCTCGGCCTGGATGACACCGGTATTCTTTGCCATAATGTCAAGCTGAAGCTCAGCATCTGTGACCGAGGTTACGGTTCCGACAACTATATCTCC
>CAYYND010000024.1:0-22911 GCA_964472845.1 uncultured Lachnospiraceae bacterium
GATTTACCCATACCGGTAGCACCCGCGATAAGAAGGTGCGGCATCTTATGGATATCGAAGGTTATCGGCTTACCCGAAACATCTGCTCCGAGGCAAGCGCTTATCTTACTCTTCATATCCGTGAATGCTTTATTTTCTATAAGCGAGCGCAGTTGAACAGTTTGAGCACGGTCATTAGGTACTTCTATACCGACAGCACTCTTACCAGGAATGGGAGCTTCGATACGAACGCCCGTCTTTGCAAGTCCGAGTGCAATATCATCGACCAATCCCGCGATGGAGCGCACTCTTACGCCCGCCTCGGGTTTGACCTCAAAGCGCGTAATAGTCGGCCCGCAGGAGCAGGAAATATCGCTGACCCTTATCTTAAAGCTTGTGAGGGTATCCATAAGTCTGTCGATGCTCTTATTTATCTCCTCATCGGTTATTCCCTGATTTGGAGTGGGAGCAGCCAAAAGGCTCGTGGGCGGGAAAACGTAGTTAGCATAAGGATCGGGCTTTAAAACCTCTTCTTCGATATCGGTCAACACCGTTTTTTCTACCTCAAGCGTCAGATCACCTTGGGGCTGTTCGGGCGGAAGATTGGTTTTTGATGCTTTTATCCCCTTATCCGATCTTCCGAAGGACTCGCTCTTATCATCAAAGGAGATACCCTCTATTATATCATCAAGATTATGAACATCATCAAGATCCTTGACAGGCTTTCTGTCGACAGGCTCGGCATTATCCGCCGTCTTAGGCTCGGTCGCTTCGGGAATATCCGACATACCGATCTGTACATCCTCGCAGAACTGAACGTGTGAATTTGCACGGTTTCCTACATCGAGCGTGTCCTGAAGTCCTTCGTCCATATCTCCGTTTTCGTTTGAAACATCGGAATTGTGGCTTATGATCCTTCGTGTGAAGGCTTGGTTGCAGCCTATCGAGCTGAGATTATCGTGCGACTCAGCTTTTGCCTCTTCATTTTCGATTTGAATATTTTCCTGATCATCCGTACCTTGGTTTCTTACTATGGTAACATTGGGACGCTTGATCTCGCGCTTACTTGTATCCGCGGCGTTTGCATCATCGGATACGGTGCTGTCCGTATTTTGAATATTATCTTCCGTGTCACGTCTTTCCAAAGGCGTATTTTCCGACTTTTCCGTTCCCTTGGCACGAGGCGAGGAAACAAGGCGTACGGATTCCTCGGGATCTTCGTTTTCGTCATTATCATCATCGGTACGGGCGCGCTTGGAGGTGTCGGAAAAAGCATTCTCCCGCACAGAGCTTTTCTTGCGTTTTGATGAGTAGGAAACGTCATCTTCCCTCTCTTTTTTCTCAGCCTCGAGACGCGCTCTTTCGCGGCGCTTTTCAGATGCAACCTTGAGTTTATATCTTATATAAGTTACCACGGTTACGGGAGTTGCACCGAACAGTGAAAACATAAGTACGAGAATGACTGCGATCAAGACAAAGAATGATCCGACCGATCCGAATATATTCCAGCACAATATTCCGACAAGCCCGCCTATCACGCCGCCGTTGCGAAGCTCCATACCGTCAAGAAACAGATCTTTGATGCTGACGCTCCAATCTCCCGACGGAACGGCATCGACCGCAAGCACAATGATCTCGACAAAGGAAGATACAAGGAGCATAGTCAGGCAAAACAGTATAATGTTTAACAGTATCGTCTGTGATCCGACATATTTTTGCCAATTCAGCGCGGCAATAACGAGCAAAACGGGTATAGCAAACGAGCTTATACCGAATACTCCGTAAAATACCGTACGCACCACGGTGCCGAATATACCGCTCTCTTTGACAGTCGTAAGATAAGAAAGTCCTACAAGCAAGGCGCCAAGTATGAGAAATAGCGGTACAAATTGATGTCTGCGAAGCTGCGCCTCCGTCGGCTCGGCGGCTCTTACGCCGTTTCTTTCCTTTTCGTGAGCCCGGGTTTCTTTCCCCTTTGATGACTGCGAGGCTCTTTTACCGTTTGATGTGTTTGATGTATTTGGATCGTTTAAATACGATCTTGTACGCGAGCCGTTGCTGCCGGATCCGCCTTTTACGGGTCTTTTCGCACCGTTCGAGTCTTCTTGCATAATACTTTTCTGCACCGTGCTACGTGCATCCTTTTTCTGAGGAGTTTGCGCAGAACTTTTCTTTTTGGGGATCTTTACGTTGGTCGTAGTTACCTTACTGTCATTCTTCTTTTCCGGCATTTTGAGATTTCCTTTCGCAAAATCGGTAATATGTATGAAGCTGCAAGATATATCTTGCTTTTTGTCCTGCTCTCGACTGAAAATTCGTCGGATATCAGAACTTTGGCAAAATAATATAGCTTAAAAAAATCCATAATAATTATAACACACTTTTGAGATCATTTCAACACCAAAAATCAAATTCAAAACATTTTTTATCTGATGTTATTCGATTGTTATTCGATCTTTATCAAAAATTTTGATCGTCAAGGGAGGCGGAGACCATACAACGCACAAAGGTACATCATAATTCAAAAGAAACATTAAAGACCATCGCAATAACTCTTCTCGGAAGCATTTCGGGGCTTGTCACGGGACTTCTCGGAGCCGGAGGCGGAATAATAGTCGTTTATTTACTGCGACACCTTTTGTCAAACGGCTCGGACGCCCTCAAAGCCACGGTCACGGAAAAGGACATCCTCGCAAACTCTCTTGCCGTGACCCTTCCCGTGGCGGCTGTCTCAGCCGCAATATACGGCGTTAAAGGCAATCTGTCGGGAGTGGATCTCTCGGCTTATATTCTGCCCGCAACGCTCGGAGGTATATGCGGTGCTTATTTGCTGAACAAGCTAAACCGAAGGATCATCTCTTTGATCTTCGCCGCGCTCGTCATATATTCCGGGGCGTCGATGCTGTTCGGATAAAAAATATTGTCTCAAGGAGAGATCGTTTATGTTTGCGAATATCGTTGCAGCTTTTATCATAGCGGTGCTGTCGGGAATGGGGGTCGGAAGCGCCGGGCTTTTCGTCATATACCTCACCTCATTTGTCGGTACACCTCAGATCATCGCTCAAGGACTCAACCTATTGTTCTACCTTTTCGCGTGCGGAGCTTCGCTTCTGTTCCACGCAAAAAAGCGCACATTCTTCCCGACCCTTATTTTGTGGCTCATATTTGCCGCCGTTCCCGGTGTCGTTGTCGGGGGACTTCTGACATCGGTACTTCCCGTAGAATATATCAGAAAATTTTTCGGCATTATGTTGATAGGTGCAGGATTTTCCACGATATTCAGAGCACTCTTTTCGGCAAAAAGGGCGAAAAAGAAAAATAGCGGGAACTCCCGCGATTGACCTTATTCGGTCATTGAGATTTTATGAATTCAAAGTGCCGAAAACGTGTAAAAAAAATATTAATAAATGTAAAATTTTCACGCTCGCTATTTACTTGTAAATGCAGATATGCTATAATATTTCTTGCACGACCTTGGCACGGTTTTCGGGAAAAACGCCCGACATTCGGGGTATCACCCACCGTTCTCTGTGCTTTCGGTCTGTAATATTTTTTCATTATTTGAAAGGTGAAACAAAATGGAAAAGGAAATCAAACAGGCAATTATTGAGCAGTATGCAACAAAAGAGGGCGACACGGGTTCACCCGAAGTACAGATCGCACTTCTCACATACCGCATCAACGCTCTCACAGAGCACCTCAAGACTAACCACAACGACCACCACAGCCGTCGTGGTCTTCTTAAGATGGTTGGACACAGAAGAAACCTTCTTAACTACCTTATGAAGGTAGATATCGAGCGTTACCGTTCCATCATCGAAAGACTCAAGATCAGAAAGTAATTGGGGTAATTGCACAAAAATGCGGAACAACCGTATATTTCGGCTGTTCCGCAAAATTATAGCTTCGACACTCATAAGGCTTCAAAATTCAAGCCGAAGATCAGAAAGCAAACAACAAAACACGAAGATCAACTCACGGCAGACCGGCATTTAAATATGTGCCCGAACAACATAATCGCAGATGAGTCTGTGTATATGCGGACATATATTTAAGTGCTTGCTCCGTGAGATGAAATATATTAAAAATACGGAGTAAAACCATGAAAGAAATGAATTTTTCAAATTACAGAGTATTTAATTATACTCTGGCAGGACGTCCGCTCGTTATCGAAACGGGTAAAATGGCAGGTCTTGCAAACGGCTCTTGTCTCGTTCGTTACGGTGACACAGCCGTTCTCTGTTGCGCAACGGCATCAGCAAAGCCGCGTGACGGAATCGATTTTCTGCCCCTCTCTGTCGATTTCGAAGAGAGACTTTATGCAGCAGGCAAGATCCCCGGCGGTTATCTCAAGCGCGAGGGCAAGCCTTCCGAAAAGGCAGTACTTACCTCAAGAGTTATTGACCGTCCCATACGTCCCCTCTTCCCCAAGGATCTGCGTAACGACGTAAACCTTTCGCTTACGGTTATGTCGGTAGATCACGACTGCTCCCCCGAGATCACGGCAATGATAGGCGCATCGATCGCCCTCTCCATTTCCGATATTCCGTGGAACGGTCCTATCGCAGGCGTATTCGTAGGTCTCGTTGACGGCAAGTTCGTCATCAACCCCACTGCGGCTGAAAGAGAAAAGAGCGATCTCGAACTCACCGTTGCAGGCTCTGCTAAGAAAGTGGTTATGATCGAGGCGGGCGCACGCGAGGTCGATGACGAAACTATGTACAACGCTATTATGAAGGCACACGCAGAGATCCGCGATCTCGTGGATTTCATCAACGCAATAGTTGACGAGATAGGCAAGCCCAAATTTGAGTATCCTTCCTGCGAGCTTGACCACGATATGTTTGACAAGGTATTCGCCTTCTGCGAAAAGGATCTTATGTTTGCTCTCGACACCGACGACAAAAACGTAAGAGACGCAAGGATCCAGCCCATTCAGGATGCTGTCGTTGAAAAGTTCTCCGAGGAATATCCCGACATCGAAACGATACTCCCCGAGCTCATGTACAAGCTTCAGAAGAAGATAGTTCGTCGTTGGTTGCTCGTTGACAAGAAACGTGTCGACGGACGTGCACTTGACGAAATAAGACCTCTCGCTGCCGAGGTAGGACTCTTTAAGAGAGTTCACGGCTCGGGTATGTTCACAAGAGGTCAGACACAGGTAGTTACCATCGCTACTCTCGGCACGCTCGGAGAGTCGCAGGAGCTTGACGGAATAGACACCGAGACAACTAAGAGATATATGCACCACTACAATATGCCCGGCTTCTCCACAGGTGAAGCAAAGGCATCGAGAAGCCCCGGACGTCGCGAGATCGGTCACGGCGCTCTTGCTGAGCGTTCGCTTATCCCCGTTCTTCCCTCTGAGGAAGAGTTCCCGTACTCTATGAGACTTGTTTCCGAGGTCGTTTCCTCCAACGGTTCAACATCTCAGGCATCCGTTTGCGGATCGACACTTGCACTTATGGATGCAGGTGTTCCGATAAAGGCTCCCGTTGCGGGTATCTCTTGCGGTCTTATCACCGAGGAGGACGGAAGCTGGATGACGATGCTCGACATTCAGGGTCTTGAAGACTTCTACGGAGATATGGACTTTAAGGTTGCAGGTACTCACAAGGGTATTACATCCATTCAGATGGACCTTAAGATCGACGGTCTTACTCCCGAGATCATCAAGGAAGCACTTGCCGTTACTCATAAGGGACGCGATGCTATAATCGACGAGATCATTCTCAAGGCTATCCCCGCTCCCAGAGCTGATGTTTCAGAGTATGCACCTAAGATGCTTACTATGACTATCGACCCCGATAAGATCCGTGAGGTCATCGGTAAGGGCGGATCGGTCATTCAGAAGATCACCGCAGATACAGGTGCCAAGATCGACATAAACGACGACGGTACCATCTACATCGCGGCAGTAAACCGTGATTCCGCATATGCAGCTAAGACAACGATAGATGCTATCGTATTTGAGCCTGTGGTAGGTACGGTTTATACAGGTACGGTTACGGGTATCAAGGAATTCGGTGCATTCGTTGAATATGCTCCCGGAAAAGAAGGTCTCGTTCACATTTCCAAGATAGCTCCCCGCCGTATCGAAAAAGTCGAGGATGTTCTCAAGCTCGGCGATACCGTCAAAGTAAAATATATGGGTCTTGACGCTAAGGGCAGAATGGACTTCTCGATAAAAGACGCTCAGTGATTGAGCTATTCAATCAGTAATTTAAAAACGATGTTCCGCAGACGCTCTTGTACCGTCTGCGGAAATAATAAAGTCACCGAAAGGAGTCGGCAATATATGAATAACGGTCCTAAGATATACCGTCCCATTAACAGAAGCAATTCCGAGATGAGGCAAAAAAGGCTAAATAATCAAAAATATCTTGTATTGGCAATTATTTCTTCTCTTATAATATTCGCTATCGTGTTCACAACGCTGATGATAAGCCTTTCGGTCTCGTCCGCAAAAAGGCGTGACGATTTTATCGGCGACGAAAGCGACTCGGACATTTCATCCGAATCAATGACCGATCAGATCACCGACGATCCCGCGAGCAGCGAATCTCAAACGCCTTCACTTTCGGGAGATTTTAAGTATACATACAAGGATTTTTCCGAGAGTGCCGTTCACCTCGGTCCGCTTGTATTGGTCAATGACAATAACGCATATACATTCGGCGATTCTACAGGTCTTCTTGATATCAGAAGTATGCGCGTTACGGGTTCAAACGGCGAGCCGCTTTACAGTATGGGAGCATTCAGTATGTTGCTCCGTAATGATGCGATCAACGCTTTGAATTCGTTTATTTACGATTTCTACAAAAACTACAGCGATGATCAATATGTCGTACTCAGCGCAGCGTACAGAAGTTATGAGGATCAACAGGCAAGTTACAGTAAATATCCCGAGGACTCTCCCAAGCCCGGATACAGCGATTATCACTGCGGATATTCATTTAAGCTTACCTCCGCCCCCGGCAAAACTAACGCATCGACAATATTTGCCGCTTTCAACGCAGAACAAGCGATAAATGCCTATAAATACGGAATCATCAGCCGCTATCCCTCGGGCAAGTCCGATATAACCGGCAATTACGAGGATCATTACAGATATGTAGGTATTCCCCATTCTTACATTATGAAAGAAATGGACTACTGTCTTGAGCAGTATATCGATTATATCCGTATGCACACCGTAAGCGACGAGCATATAAAATATGACATCGAAGGTGTTGGATCTTACGACATATACTACGTTCCCGCATCTGACGGAGTGGCTACGAAGGTTCCCGTTCCCGAAGGTTATGAGTACACGGTCTCCGGCGATAATGTAGGCGGATTTATCGTTACCGTAAAGACTAAATAATTTTGACTTCGCATCTTACGCTTTAATCTTTAAAACAGTGTATAATATCAAGGACAGACAGCCAATATACAGTTGTCTGTCTTGATTTTAGAATTACGGATCAGTTAGAATAGTTCAAAGGAGGATCTTTTGTGAAAAAAGACCGTGCCGATATAGAAGCCGAGAGACTTCTATCGATAGAAATCAAACACGCAAGGCGTCAAAGACTTACGGATACCATTTTGATATCCGTCTTGTCGGTGATCATATTTGTGTTCGGAGTTTTGATCTTTGTCGGAGAGCCTGACGGATTTTCGGATGACGAAAACCGTGTACTTCAAGGCTATCCCTCATTTTCGCTCAAAAGCTTTATTGACGGTAATTATACCGAGGAGCTCGGAAAATTTTACTCGGATCAGTTCCCTTTCCGAGACAAATTTGTCGGTTTCAAGGGTTTTGCCGAATTGGGTATGCTTAAAATGGAAAATAACGATGTCATACTCGGCGAGGATGACTATCTCATAAAGCGTATCGAATATACTCAAGACGCTTACGATCTTGCAAAAAGTAATCTTGACGCGGTAGCGCAGTTTAAAAAAGCTATGCAGGCGCTCGGTATTCAATGCGACTTTGCCGTAGCACCTCGCGCTGTCGATGTAATGGACTTCAAGATCTCCGACTACTATTCGACCGAAAGAGCCGATGCTATATGGAATATAGTAAGCCAAAGCGGAACTGATCCCATTCTTTTCGAGCAGGAGCTCAGATCTGCAGCTATGAGTGACGAATATGTCTGGTTCAAAACCGACCACCACTGGACGGTAAAGGGTGCATATATTGCCTATCTCAAGCTTGCAAACACCTCAGGGTACAGCCCCGCGCCGACAGATAAATTTCAGCTTGTACAAGTATCCGACAGCTTCAGAGGAACGACCTATTCTGCGGGAGGAATAAAGTGGACCTCTCCCGACACCATCGAGCTTATGCGCTATACAGGTGACACGAAATACACCGTCACGGATATGATAAGCAATAAAAAGCTGCTTGACGGATTTTATGATACCTCTTATCTTGATCAAAAAGACAAATACAGTGTTTTCCTCGGAGGAAATAATGCTCACACATCGATCTCAAACGGCGATGAAAGCAAGCCTCGGCTGCTTATAATCAAGGATAGCTTTGCCCATTCGGTAATTCCCTTCCTTGCAGAGCATTTTTATATTGAGGTGATCGATCTGAGAAGTTTCAAAACCCAGTCCGTTTACAAGTATATCTCCGAAAACAATTTTGACAAAGTTCTTGTATTTTACGGTATCGATTCGATAGCGACGAACGACTCGCTGAGATATCTGAAATACGGATTAAAATAAGCTTAAAGATCCGTACCGTGACGATGTGCTGCGATGCGGATCTTTAAATCATCATTAAAGGTAAAAACGGATCATGGATAGTTCAATCAAATGCAACACATTGTGTGACATATGCCCCAGACACTGCAACAAAGACCGAGCGCACGGCGCTCTCGGATATTGCGGTATGAGCGACGAGATCAAGATTGCAAGATGTGCGCTTCATCATTGGGAAGAACCTCCGATAAGCGGCAAAAAAGGCTCGGGAACGATATTTTTCAGCGGCTGTAACCTAAGATGTATCTACTGCCAAAACCGAGCGGTAAGCCACCAGGGGCTCGGTAAACGTGTAAGCGCAAGTGAGCTTGCCGAAATGATGTTCTCTCTGAAGGCACAGGGTGCGCACAATATCAACTTAGTTACCCCCACGCATTATACAAATATCATCGTCGAGGTTCTGACCGAGGTAAAAAAAGAGCTCGCTCTGCCGATAGTCTGGAACAGCGGCGGATATGACAGCCTTCCCTCTCTTGAGAGGCTTTGCGGATTGGTAGATATATATTTGCCCGATCTTAAGTATGCAGATCGCGAGCTTGCCCTTCGATATTCGGGAGCGGCAGACTATCCGGAGGTCGCCGAGGCGGCAATAAAAGAGATGTACCGTCAAGTCGGCAAATTCGAGCTTGACGAAAACGGAATAATGACCCGCGGTCTTATCGTACGCCATTTGGTTCTGCCGGGATGCCGCAAAAATTCGCTTGAGGTGCTTGAATGTCTTCACCGTACAGTACCTGTCGAAAACATAAAGCTTAGCCTTATGAGTCAGTATACGCCCGATTTTGCTATGGGATGCGGATACAAAAATCTCGAGCGCAGGATCACGGGATTTGAATATACCTCGGTGCTCGAGCGCGCCGAGACGCTCGGATTTGACGGATACTTTCAGGACAGAAGCTCGGCAAATAAAAGCTATACACCGGAGTTCTTCGGAGATACATAATAAAGATAAAACACAATAAGAGCCCTCTCGTATCGGTATTTACAAGCCTTGAATCTTGTATACGATACGATGGGGCTCTTTTTGCTGATCATCTGCTGTCGATATTATCAAAGGTGGGATCGTTACGGTCTCCGAGATCCTTGACGTTGTCAGCAACAAACAGGACTATTCTTCTATAACATTGGCAAGATCCGTTATAAAATAAGAAAATTGCTTTTGATGTTTGGATGTATCGCAAAGGAAGTAATGTCTTTTTGACTGTTCAAGCATAGCTATCTTCATATCTCTCGGTGCCTGCTTAACCTTGCTCTCTACCACGCGCCCCGGCTCCGGAAGTGAACATCATTTGTCTCATTTTTTTGAGATCACAGGGCTGATTGAAGATAAACCGTATTTTTTGCACGGCATAGATGTGGGATATTCTACCGTTGTAACTGTAGGTCTGCGCGAGCAAATCAGAAAAGTAAAAAATCCCGTGTTTAAAACTTTCACCGACGCAGAGCGCTTCTCATACTACAAAGCCATCTACCGCGATCATTGGACTGAGGTGCGCAACATTTAAGAAAAGGCGGGATGGTACGAGAAAGAGCTTAACGACATTTACACGGCAAATTGGGCGGAGATCTGCAAAATTCTTGCCGAATGCCCCTCTGCCGAAGAGATCGGAGATATGCTGACGGAGGTCGGATTTGATCTTTCGGATTTTGAAAAGTTGTACGGCGCGGAGAAGATAGAAAGCGGCATTTGGTTCGGTAAGGATCTGAAGGATCGTTATTCGGTTCTTTGGCTTTATTTCAAGTTGTTCTTCGAATCAAAAAAGGAGTTGAAGCGCAAAATGGAATATAATTTTGAAAGGTTGCAAAATATTTTTGACAGTATACCCAAAAGCGCCGTTGACTCTCTCACTAAAGCAATTGAAGATCATAAACGTATTTTCGTTTACGGCGCAGGACGTTCGGGGCTGATGATGAAGGCATTTGCCATGCGCTTGGCGCAGACGGGAAAAACGGTATATGCCGTTGGCGAGGTCGTTACGCCAGCTATCGAGACGGGCGACTTGCTTATATTAGCTTCCGCTTCGGGCACAACTGCAAGCGTTTGCCGTAACGCGCAAATCGTAAAAGAAATCGGCGCCTATATTTATGCTATAACGGCTTATGCTTCTTCACCGCTGAAATATGCTTCGCATCTTTGTGCGATCATTAAAGCCCCCACTAAAGATCGCGCGGAAAGTTCATCGATTATGGGAACTCTGTTTGAACAAGCCCTATTGCTTTTGGGCGACCTGATTATAGAGAGGATGGGATCAGATGTCGCGCAAATGCGTGCAAGACACGCAAATTTGGAATAATCGGGTAGGAAGTTAAACATTACCTGATCAGCTGTCCTCTTATCCTCCGAGAGCGACCAAACGGTTACTCTCGGCGGTAGCTCTCATGAATTGGGGAGTATAATTGTTGTCAGAGCCTTTTTTGTTCTTCTGTGGGAGCCGTTAACTTGCCATTGTTCAAGATAGTAACAATGCTGTGAAGCAAAAACCATCCGTCAGAATGGAAAACAAATTTCAGCTCATATTCCTTTATCTTTCGTTAATGCGTAGAAACAGACTCCAATACCGCTTTTGCATAAGGTTTCTTTATGGCTTCAAAATCGGCGCGATATTTTTCTTTAATCTGTTCACCGATCTTGGCATCAAGAATGCACCGTGCTTCTCCTTTTTTCGTCATTTCATACCACGCATTCTTGAAAAGACCTCAAATTGCCCACGCTTCTCCTCACACAAAAAAAACGCCCACCTACGGTGAACGTTTTTTGCACGGAGAAGGAGAGATTCGAACTCTCGAACCCCGTTAAGGGTTACACGATTTCCAATCGTGCGCGCTCGACCAGCTACGCGACTTCTCCTCGCTAAGACTTAATTATTATATCACTTTTAAAGCCGCTTGTCAATAGCTTTTTTAAAGTTTTTTGGGATTTTAAAGGATATTTGGCAAATATCTTATAACACAAGGATCCCCTTCAAGCATCGATCAAACATACGGTCAATGCCGAAGGGGTTTTTTTATCCGAGAGATCCGAAGCTTATGATCCCTACGGTATTATATCTTATAGATCAAGCAAGCTCGCTGATCGCTTTTATTTGAGATGCGTATGTCGACCAATTTTCCGCCGTTTTGTACGTATCTGCGAGCGTGTCTGTCACATATATATATCCCGTTCCGGAAGCGATCGGGGTATTTGTAAAGGCATTTGTGTTTGCAAGTGCACATACCGTTGAAGTCCTTATTACAAGCTTGGTAAGCGCCGTATCATCCGCAAACGCCTGCTCAGCGATCGAGGTTACTTTGGACAGATCCGCCGAAGCAAGAGACGTGCAGCCGGCAAATGCTTTTGTGCCGATAGACGTGAGACTTGTATTGGTATACGAGGTTATAGTCCTCGAAACTATTCCGTCCTCTGTCTTATCTTTCAACTCCGACGCTTCAATTATTTTGACATTGTATTCCGTTACCGTCTGATATTCACCCTCGCCGAGATATCCTTCCATCACTGTTACAGTGCATACGCCGCTTTTAAGAGCTGTGAATTCAAGTGTGCCTCCGTCATTATAATATTCGACCATCCCTGCAGGCTCGACCGTTGCCTCGGGATTCAAGTCATCGCAAATTACGTTAAAGCCGCCGCCTACGTATGTCTCGAAATCATACGTAGGTACAGTGACGTTCACGCTGACGCTTGCATAACCCGTAACGTCGTGGGTACCGTTTTCAAGTATCTCCTTAGTTCCTTCGGGCACTATGTATTCGTCCGGTATCGCTCCGATATTTACCTCGGAAAGGTATTTTCCGCTCGCAGGTGTGATTATTTGCTCGGCTTTTGTAGGCGTTGCGGACTTTATTTCGGTTTTGATTGCCGCCACTGTGACATTACGTATGCCGGCATACCCCTCGCTCGGATCTACTGTCTGCTCATCGGTACTCGGCTTTACTGATATCTTCTCAAGTTTCGGCATCACCTTTACGTTTCTGTCGCAGTATTTGCTTTGAGTTGCAAGTATTACACCCGATGCGGATGTGCATTTGACCGATGTCATAGTCTCGGTATAATTAATGTTAAGCACGTGACTGCCTTTCCACCAGGACTCGGCAACGGCGATATCTACATCTTCGTCCGCAACGTCTTGGCTCAAGGTATTTTTAATACTGCTCAGATTTTCTCCGTTTAGGGAAAATACGACCTTGGGCGTGTTAGCCTCGGGGGAAAATCCTTTTTTGACTGTCAGCGTTGCGACGATCACATCGCCGTTTTTTAATGTATAAGGGCTTGTTACATCCGTACCGTTTACAGTACAGGAGGTAAGACCCGAAAATATAAGAACATTTGCCATATATATTCATCTCCTTTCTCAAACTGTCTCTCCGGCATAGACATCCATGGTTCCGTGTACCTTTTTGCCGCCTACATATGCGCTCTTCCCTGCGATAATATCATTCGCAGTGGCGTCGGCGTCCGTTGTATCTGTTCCGCTCTGGGATATAATGAGCACGGAATACTCAGTTACCGTCGTATATTCGCCCTCGCCGAGATATCCTTCCATCACTGTTACAGTGCATACACCGCTTTTAAGGGCGGTGAATTCGAGTGTGCCTCCGTCATTATAATATTCGATCATTCCCGCAGGCTCGATTATCGCCTCGGGATTTAAATCCTCGCAGATTACATTAAATCCGCCTCCGATATAAGTCTCAAAATCGTAGGTCTTTTCGGTCTCTATTGCAAGGACCGCCGCCGCGTATTCCGAAAGCTTTTCGTCGGTAAGGCTTCCGCCTTTTTGGTTTATCGCGTCCTTGAGTGCACTCTTGGATGCCACAAGGGCGTTTAATTTTTCTGTTATATTCAAAATTTCTCCTCCTGAATTTATTGGTTACGTGACCGAAAGCCAAGCCATTTTGCGATCCTTGTAAGATCCGACGAGTCGGGGGATAAAGCCTCAAAATATAGGCTTTGGCTCGTTCGAGATCATATCCATTATTTTTTATTGACAAAAAATGATAATTGTGCTATAATACATCTATGTTGATTTCAGGCTTCGGCTCTCGGTACAATATCATTATAACTCTCGGTTTTTGAGCTGTCAAGAACCTTATTCCGCGTTTGTGAAATTTCGTATCGATGCACAAATTGTGAACATTTGCAGTCAATGCATATCATTTATACGAGAAATTATGAACACGGCTCGGAGTATATCTTAGACTGAAACGCAAAAAATAAAAATGAAAGTGAGGAATTTATTATGCCAGGACCAGGTGGTGGCTCCCATGGTGGAGGATTTGGAGGAGGCTCGCGCGGCGGTGGATTCGGCGGCGGCTCAAGAGGAGGCGGATTCGGAGGTCCGAGACCCCCGCACGGACCGCACGGACCGCACGGACCGCACGGACCTTGGGGACCCAGAGGTCCACGCAGACCTTTCTTCGGCGGCGGTTGGTTCCATAGACCGTATTACGGCGGAGGAGGATGCCTTGGCGGTCTGCTTGGTATGCTTATTGCCCCGATAGTAATTCTCGTGTTCGTCGTGATATTTCTTTTCGTATTTATAGGATCTACGGTTACCTCTGTGGCTTCCGGAGGCTCGATAGTATATGATGAGGCAAAATTTCAGACTTACGCAAGTCAACAGTACGCCAAGGAATTTTCTTCATCCTCGGCATATGAAAACAATTTACTTGTCGTATTTTTAACGAATGAAGAGGCAGACGGCTACTACTGCATAGCTTTCATAGGAGACAATGTAAAGAGCGAGATATCCAATATGTTCGGAAACGAGCATACTGCGTTCGGTCGAGCTATGAACAGTTCTATCAACAGTGAATATTACGCATATTCGCTCGGTTCAAACCTTGCATCTGCTATGGATACCATGACAAAAGAGGTGAAGGCTCTCGAGCTTGAGTCCTCCTTTTTGACCGATGAAAAGGAGACGGGCAATGTAGACTCGCATCTGACTAACTACACTTCCCTTTCCATCTCGTCCGAGACCGTCGGAAACGCGCTCAAAAGATTTACCGAGTCGACAGATATTCCCGCGGTAATAGTCGTCGATACAATGGAGAATGTTTTTGGCAAGACACTGCCTACATTTGATATATTCGTTTTGATAATTTTGATCGTCATTGCCGCCGTGGCTATATCTACGATAGTCAAAACGGTACGCAACCGCGACAGAGAAGATTCATAATTCAGAATATCAAAAATTTTAAATGTAAAATGCCATCGGGACAATAATTCCGACGGCATTTTATTTTTATAGCAAATATATTATTTTAAACATTCATTTATTTAATGTTTTGATTTTTGATCATTTAACGTTGAGTGCCATAAGCTCCTGGATACTTGTAACACCCTTGCAAACAAGGTTTTTGCAGGAATCCCAAAGGGGTACCATACCGTTCTCTACCGAAAGTCTTCTCAATGTATCAAGATTCTTTTCGGTCAAGACGGCGTTTTTCATAGCCTCGTTCATATACATGATCTCGTGTACCGCAACACGTCCCTTATATCCCGTATGATTGCAGAACTGACAGCCCTGAGGTCTGGCAATACTTATCGGCTCGGTAATACCGAGTATCTCCATCTCTTTGGCGTTTGTACGCCCTTTTTTCTTGCAAGCGGGACAAAGGCGCTTAACAAGACGTTGTGCAATAACTCCGACCAAGGCATCGGCTACAAGATAGTCATCAATGCCCATATCCTCAAGGCGAAGGATAGCACCGGGGGCATCATTGGTATGCAACGTACTGAATACTATGTGTCCGGTAATAGCTGCACGAACGGCTATCTCTGCCGTTTCCTCGTCACGGATCTCTCCGATCATTATAATATCCGGGTCCTGACGAAGTATAGAACGCAACGCGGCTCCAAACGTCATATTCGCCTTCGTGTTTACCTGAGTCTGGTTTATACCGTACATCGTATACTCGACCGGGTCCTCGACTGTTACGATATTCACCGTGGGATCGTTTACCTCTTTAAGGAATGAATAGAGAGTTGTGGATTTACCGCATCCCGTCGGTCCCGTCAAAAGGATTATACCGTGAGGGTGCGCCAGCATTTTATCTACGACCACATTTTCACTCTCGGTAAATCCGAGATCTGATCTTGTAAAGTGGAATGAGGTCTTGTCGAGAATTCTTATAACAAATTTTTCACCGAAGACCGTAGGAAGCGTAGATACGCGAAAATCGTATTCCTTACCGCCTATGATCATATTTATACGTCCGTCCTGAGGAACACGACGTTCGGCTATATTAAGCCCCGACATGATCTTAAGACGCGCGCATATAGCGGAATATGCCTCTATCGGGAATTCCGCACGGTTTTGAAGATCTCCGTCAATACGGTATCTGACATTTACGTTCTTCTCAAAAGGCTCAATATGTATGTCACTCGCTCTGTAAGGTATTGCTTCCTTTATGATAGAGTCTACAAGTCTTACGGCGGGATTATTTATAACGTCATCCTCGCGCACAACGGTAGATTGACTTCCCCTCTGCGCTTGTGCTATCTGTTTTTGCTCCTTTTCGGCATTAAGATCATTCAACGCAAGCGATGTGGAGACCACCGCGGCGACAGAGTCTACGTATCTGTCGATCTGTACGGGCGGAACCAAGACAAGATCATACTTGCAATAAAATTGAGTTGACAGTGCCGAAATAGTATGACAGTCGAGCGGTTTCCCCGTTGCGACAAGAAGCACTCCGTTTTTGTCGTAGCACACGGGAATGATCTTGTGCTTTTTCATAAAATCAAAAGAGAACAGATTGAAAAGAGATCTGTCAATATCGAGCATATCTATCTCGATATAAGGCATACAGTAATATTCTGCCAACGCCTCAAGCTCTGTCGTCTCGGTAACGTATTCTTTGGCAAGCAAATAGTCTCGCACCGACATATTGAGATGCTCACATTCCGCAAGGATCGTCTCGGCATCTTTTTTCTTTATCAGCTTTTTATAAAGATAAAATTGTAAAAGTTCGTAGTTTTTATTCATATATTAGACCCTTTCATCAGGACTCCCGCATTTTATATGCTCACAACGCTTGTAAGAGCGTATCGGATGTATTAAGCAAGTCCGTTCATTATCGAGAGCATCGGAGAGTATACGGCAACAAAGAGTGTACATATAATGACACCCATAATTATAAGCATTATCGGACCTATTTTAGATGTCATTGAATTGAGCGAATTCTCGACCTGAGAATCAAAGAACACGCAGGAGCGGGTAAGTATATCATCGAGGGACGCCGTTTGCTCTCCTATGGTGACCATCTGTATCATCATAGGTGGGAACAGCTTATAAGATTCAAAGGCTACCTTAAGTGACATACCGTGACGGACGCTTTCCGCCGCATCGTGAAATCTTCTTTTAAGATATCTGTTGCCGATAACTATCTCGACAGCATCCATAGCCGTATTCAGATCCATACCGCTCGAAAGAAGCAGTCCGAATCCGCGAGCAAAACGTGATGTTATCATATTGAGAGTTACCGTTTTGACTATCGGGATCTTAAGCTTTAACATATCGTATAGGTATTTTCCCTTTTCGGTACTGAGTACAATAGCGATCACTACTCCGAAAAGAACTACTCCCGCCAGAATATATTGCCAATATACCAAAAGAAAATCCGATATATCATATATCACCTTAGTCATACCCGTAGCCTCAACCTCAAGACTTGTAAGTGCCTCTTTGAAGGTCGGCACAACAAGTGCGAACATAAGAATAAGTATGCCCACCGTCATACCGAGAAGCATAAGCGGATAAGATATCGCACTCAAGAATTTACGCCTTATAGCGCTGTCCTTCTCGTAATAATCCGCCAATGAAGCGAACACTATATCAAGCTTTCCGCTCATTTCTCCGACGTATATCATACTTCGGAAAAAGTTCGGAAATACCTTTGCGTGCTTCTCGAGTGCCCGAGAAAGCACTATACCGCTCTTTACGTCGTCGTATATGACATTCAATATCTTTTTGAAATATGCCGAAAATGACTGATTTCTCAAAATATCGATACAATCAAGGATAGGTACTCCCGTATTTATCATTATTGAAAACTGACGGCAAAAGGTTGTCAGTTCCTTAAGCGGCACCTTACCCGTTCCAAGCGTAAAAAATGCGGAAGGGGTATTTCCCGAATAAGGCTTTGCCGAGACCAGATAAAGGCTCTGCTTTGCCAGCTGAGCCGCCAAATCTTTTTCGTCGGTTGCGATAAATGTACCTTTTATCTTTTGCTTTTGAAGGTTTACAGCTATATATTTGTACTTTTGCATCAACGTACCTTACCTTTCTGTTAAAATGCGTTTCTTTATCCGAAAGTCGCCCTCAGCGGACAAGCAGATCAATATACCAATTAATGATCTGACTTCCAAACAGCATTGAGACAGCCATTCCGACCGTAATAAAAGGTGCGAATGGATATTCTCTGCCGTTTTCGTCCTTGCGAAACGCCTTGAGAAGCAAGAGGACGACCGAAGCCGAGATCGATGCTATAAGCATAGCAAGGATAAACCTTTGCCAACCGAGTAAAAGTCCGGCAGCGGCAGCAAGCTTTACATCTCCAAACCCGAGCCCCTCTTTTTTCAGTATCTTGATCGATCCGAAATAAAATATCATAAAAGATCCGAGACCGATAACAAGACCTATGAGATGATCGAGGAAATCCGCATACCCGTCGACAAACGAAGCGACTATTGCGAGTATGAGAAGAGCCGCTACAAAACGGTTGAAAATGAGCATATGCTCAAGATCTATAAAAAATATGCAGATGAGCACCGAAAAAGTCAGTGCAACAACGCAGGCAAAAGCTATGCTGTAATCCCAAAACAGCCACACCGAAAGTAACCAAAGCACCGCATTTGACAATTCGACAATCGTGTATCTGACAGAAATATGTGATCTGCATTTTCGGCATTTGCCGCCAAGCATCAAATATGAAAGCACGGGTATATTATCATACCAACGCAAGCGGTAACCGCAAGAGGTACAGTGAGACGAGGGCTTTGCCAAACTCATTTTCTTAGGTACCCGATAAATGACCACATTGAGAAAGCTTCCGACGCACAGTCCCAAAATTCCCGCAAGTATGTATACTGATACCTTAATGAACTGATCCATTAACGACCTCCGACATAATAGCGTGTTTTAACTGAAATTATTGAACTTATTGTACTGATTTACGTAAAATGCACCGAATAGCTCGAGATCCTTCAAGATCATTTCGTTTTCCTCCGCAGCCGAAGTGAGAGGGATAAATGAGACCTTGTTTTCTTTGATATCTGCGTTTACGTCATCGTATACAAAACTGTATTCCGACGGCATATTTACGTACACCGTACTCGGTATCCCCGTTGGGAATACGCCCCGATTGCTGTCCAAAAGATCAAGCGTCCATTTTACGAAAATACGAAAGTTTTCGCAAACAAAGCCTTCCTTTGAATCGGGAGTCGGACGGATCATAAACTTTGGAAGCCTTCTTGCTGTCTTTTTGGGAAGGACGGTAATTTTGGAGTCATATGACGTGGCAAGGCTCTCGTCCACCGTAAAGGATCTTTCATCCTGTCCCTCATCGCCTGTATCCTCTTCGTTTAGTTCAGTACTGCCTGCGACGGTCTGACCTCCCGCCATAGTCAACTGCTTAGATCTTGCCTTTTCCTTGGCATTTACGACCAAAAGATCGCCTGGGCTGTGATCAAACAAAAGATCCTCGGATACCACACGGGATCTGTACAGCATCGAATAACCAAACGGTAAGGAATAATATCCTACCGTTCTTCCCTTTACAACAAATGAAAACCTTGCAAAATTATCTCTGATATCAAGGAGTACAAAGGTTCCGTTTTTAAGCTTGGGATTTAGAACTATCGCCCCGTTTACCGCGGAGTTTGCCGCATATGTCACCGCATCTACCGAAAGTCGGTTTACATCGCATACATTATTAAATCTTGCGATAAGCTCCTTACGCAATCCAAGGACATTGTAGGTTGCAAATTGCTTGTTCTGCGTCAAGGGAAAGCTCTTGAACTCAAGCTCGGAGCTGTTTTTATATATCGAGCTTATGGCAAGACTCAATGAGTTGCTCATCGCGCGCTTTCTTATGACGGGTATATTGACGGTATCCGTCAAAAATGCCATATCGGGAAGAACGACCGCAACCTTTTGTCCTTGGAAGCGGGGTGCCTTTTCAAGGTAGCGCTTTATTATTTCTTGAAGCTTTGCAAAGAACTCATCGTCAAACGGACGTGCGCGATAGCTTTCCGTATCGTGGCGGATGGTGTTTCTGTCACCGTTTGCCATAGAATAAAAATGTATGGTCTCGGTATCGGTATTTACCGAAATTACCGACGACAACGTAGAATCAAACATAAGTTGATCTCCTTTTTGTTAGTTATATGCCCATTTTGTTATCGTGAGCTTTCCTTCGGATCTTTCAATAACGACGGTAAGAAGCACCTCGCTATCGGCACCTTCCGTCACTGTATTTTCACATACCTTGAGCGTATAGGTATTGTTCTCCGTTTTTTCGGCTGAAATGGCGTAATCCGAATATTGCGTGTTCAAGGAACTCGAGATCTCTGCCAAATTGGTGCCTTTTTTGACCTCAGCGCAAAAGCAGTCTCCTATCTCATCAAGCTTTGTATGGAGAGTAAGCTCCTTTACAGTCGTGTCCTTATTTGACTTTTGAATTATGGAGATGCTGACGAGCAAGGCACTGAGTCCGAAGGTGATAAGCATAACCATTATAGCCATCTCGATGGCTATCCCCCGTCGAGCCTTGGGGCTCCCGATAAATCTCATAATACGAGCAAAAAGACCGTTTTTTCTCATAAGAATTTACCCTTTTATATACGTATATTCAAGGCTGTATATTTCCTTGTTCGGATCCGAGCTGTCGACCGCACGGAATTCAAGAGTTAGGGCAACAAAATCAACTTTGATCGTGATATTATAGGATGAACTTTCAAGGACGATATTGTTCCCGTCGACGACATCGTATCCGTTTTCGACTGTTTTATTCAGTAGGGTCTTTAGACTATCCGCCGTGCTCTCATAGTTACCGTCGTCAATGACGTATCTAAAACATTCAACCGCATTTTCGGCATACGTTGCCACTTCTATCTCTCTCATCATCTTAGATTCGCTTTTAGAGGATGAAACCATCATACCGAGTGCCGCAGCACTTACCGTGGTAATTATCGAAAGAGCTATGACGAGCTCAACTATCGTGACTCCCTTACGGGGATTTTTAATGTACCGAATACTCCTTTTTCTCATCATTGACCTCCTTCGACCTCATTTATGATATGTCCAACTCGGGGATTTACACAAAAATTATAATCGAAGGTCTTATCCGAACCGTCACCCATAAACGGAACAGAGTATTCCGCGTGGAAGAAGAACAGAACGGATGCCCCGGGATTAATATTTTCCGTCGGAGAAATAGGAGAAATATCAAATCCAATTGATGTTACTCGTTCGGAGATATAAGTCATAGGTACCCGATCACCCGGAAGAGTGCCCATTAATGTTTTGGCAGCCGAGTCGTAGGAAAGCGTAAAAGGATCATCGTTTGAAGGAATTTCAGCCTTGAGCATATTATTTTCTACCGTAAATGTCGCACCGTTCTCCCTCATCACGTTTATCCAACCTTCGGCAATCGTTTCGATGACCTTCACATCCTGCATAGCCTCAAGCTTTGCGCGGCTTACCCGAACTCTGCGACCGACCATCAAAGAAAAAGAGATAACGATGGTGGAAATAATGGAAATGACAGCCAATACGACAGCGATTTCCACAAGCGTCGTACCCTTTTTTCTACAAAGACTGCGTCTCATAATTATTCCCTCCGTAAGTTATCTCGAATATTCGACAATTTGTATAGACCTGCGAGAACACCTTGACCGATCAACCATATAATCCTCACTGAAGAATATACCATAAATTCTTATATTTGTCAATACATTCAGCGTCAAAACAGACTTTTTCGTCAGTTAATACAAAAAATATCTGTTTGCTAACTCCCTGCCATTCCATACAAGTATCTAAGATACGCACAAAGCTTGATAAACAAAAAAATGAGATGTCGCTACGCAACACCTCTTAAAAAAGAGCTGGTGATGTGACTCGAACACACGACCTGCTGATTACGAATCAGCTGCACTACCGACTGTGCTACACCAGCAAAACGTCAAGCGAACTGCTTGACATAATTATTATACTCGTTTTTTTACTTTTGTCAAGACGGTATTTCAAAAAAAATCACATTTTCCGTAAAAATATTGTTTTCAGACATCCGAAACGTCAAGCAGACGCATCAAAACGAAAATCCCCCGTCTACGCCTATACACTGCCCTGTGATAAAAGATGACTCTGTGTCAGCAAGAAAAGCTACGACTCTTGCCACATCATACGGGGTTCCGATACGGCACACAGGGGTCTCGTCAGCCAACTGATCCAAGGTCTCCTTTGAATGGCAAGCGTTCATATCCGTCATAATTACCCCGGGCTCTACACAGTTGACCGTAATGCCCGACGGGCCGAGCTCCTTGGCAAGTGCGAGTGTCAATCCGCGCACACCGGCTTTTGAGGCTGAATAATGAACCTCACACGAGGCTCCGCATCTTCCCCAAACCGAGCCTATATTTATGATCCTTCCGTATTTTTGCCTTATCATAAGCTTGGATACTTCTCTTGAAGCGTGAAAGGTCCCGGAAAGATTAGTGCCGATGATCCTTTCCCATTCAGCATCCGAGATCTCATCGAACAGTGAAGATGAGGCGACCCCCGCATTATTGACAAGAACATCAATACCGCCGAGAATATCACACGCAAGCTCAACAGCCGCCTTTACCGAAGCACCGTCGGAAACATCGGCTTTGATCGCCCTCGCTCCGCACTCACGCTCGATCGACCGTGCCTTTTCGTCAGAGCTTTTGTAAATAAAAGCGACATTATATCCGAGCTCAGAAAAAAGCCTCACGCATGCCTCTCCGATACCTCTTGCTCCGCCTGTTATCAATATCCTGTTTTTCATTTCAAGCCCCCCGTTAGTTTATCGCTATCATTATACCATTTTTACACATTTCTTGTCAACAGCTATTTTTAGTATTGAAAAAATCCGACGGATATGGTATAATACACGCAGTAAGTTGCTTTGCAACTTTGCGGGCTCCGCCCTTTG
>CAYYND010000025.1:0-14855 GCA_964472845.1 uncultured Lachnospiraceae bacterium
ATGGTCACCCGATCACACGAGAATGGGCAAGGGGAGAAGATCAAGCTCATCCATTGTAAGCGTTACGCCCTTGCCCATTCTCGTGTGATCGGGTGACCATTCGCGGATGTCAACTTTAGCCGTACCGCCATTCCAGCTTACAAGGTTTACTTCTTTTGTCCATCCTGCTTTTCCGGTCGAAAGTGTTGCAATGTGTTCTACGATTTCGTATGTTACTTCTGCCATGGTTATTTTTCCTTTCCCGTTATATTCTTTAAAATGCCGAAAACGTACTCAAGCATCTGTATATATTATAGTATATTATTTAAAATTTGTCAACTGTTTTACATAAAAATACGAAAAAATATGTTAAAAATAGGTGATTTTAACGATTTTTTTGACTTTCAAAACAATCTTACGCCGATTATGCGGCGGATATTTCTGGATCCCACATATTGCGAGAGGATCTTATATGCGCCGATATCGGTTGTTCTCCTTAATCCTCGAGATCTATCCGATCGTTCTCGCGAAACTGCAGGGAATAAAGCGACTTGTATGTTCCGCCTTCGGCGATCAGCTCCTCGTGAGTCCCGCGCTCGGCTATTTTTCCGTTGATCACTACCGCAATCTCATCTGCATTGCGGATGGTCGAGAGCCTGTGTGCGACGACGAGCGTCGTACGACCTTTGCAAAGCTCGTCCAGAGCTTGCTGGATGAGTACCTCGGTAGTATTATCGAGTGCACTTGTTGCCTCGTCAAGTATCAGTATCGCGGGATTCTTGAGGAATACGCGCGCTATGCTGAGGCGTTGCTTTTGCCCGCCCGAAAGCTTGATTCCGCGCTCGCCGATCTCGGTGTCGTAGCCCTTTTCAAGCGTCATAATGTAATCGTGAATGTTTGCGCGGCGTGCCGCCTCGTATATTTCTTCATCGGTCGCGTTCGGCCGTCCGTACAAAATGTTATCTTTGATGGTTCCAACGAACAGAAAGACATCCTGCTGAACTATGCCTATATTCTTTCGCAGGGATTCAAGCGTGATCGAGCGGATATCTTTTCCGTCAATATAAATAGCCCCGTTGTCATCGCCGAGCTTGTAGAAATTGGGGAGCAGATGGCAGATGGTCGTTTTTCCGCCGCCCGAAGGACCTACAAGTGCGAGTTTTCGTCCTTTTTCAATGTGCAGATCAATGTGATCAAGGACATTCTTTGAACCGTCGTAGGAATACGTTACGTTTCTGAATTCGATATCTCCGCGAACCTCCCGTATATCCTCGGCGTTCGGCGCATCCTCTTCGACCGGGATGTCCATTATCTCGACGAATCTCTTGAAGCCGCTGACGCCGTTTTGATACTGCTCCATAAAGCTTATAAGCGTATTGACCGGGCTGATGAAAAGGTTCACGGATACTATGAAAGTGGAATAATCTCCAAAATTGATCTTTCCCGCGTAAAGGAAAAGACCTCCGGCGATCAATATCACGACGTTGAAAACGTCTACGACGAATGACGTGGACGAATGAAACTTTGCCATAGCTTTGTAGGCTCTTTTTCCTGCATCGACAAACATTTCATCGCCTTTTTTGAATTTCTCACTTTCTTTTGACGAGTTCGTGTATGCCTTTGTGACCCTTATGCCGGTGATGCTGCTTTCGACAGCCGCATTTATGACGGCGTTGCTTTTCCTTCTGTCGTCAAATGCCGCTTTCATTGCCTTTCTGAGCTTTACACTGACGAAAATAAGAATGGGAACACAGGCAAAAATTATAAGCGTCAGCCACGGATCGATAAACATCAGGTAAATGAAGGAGAATATTATCATCACCGAGCTTATGAGCAAATTTTCGGGGCCGTGATGAGCAAGCTCGCTGACCTCAAAAAGATCGCTCGTGATACGTGTCATTATTCGTCCCGTTTCGTTGTTGTCATAGAAGCTGAAGGGCAGACGTTGCAAATGCGAAAACAGATCTATACGCATCTGAGACTGCATCTTTACTCCGATCACGTGCCCGTAGTACTGAACGAAATATCTCATCATCATTCTTATAACATAGAGCAAAAGGACGACGATGCCCGCGATCACGATGGTCTTATACATCTTGTTCGGAATATAGTTATTGAGCATCTCTCTTGTGACGATGGGGTATACCATTCCTATGACCGAAATGACAAGAGATGCCAAAAGGTCGAGAGCGAGCATTTTTTTGTGAGGCTTGTAGTAGCTGATAAATCGTTTTAACATAATTGAGAAATTCCTTTTTGTAACTTGCTTAATATGCGCTATTATATCATATTTTCGGAGCTTTGTCAAAGTAATTGTCGTAAATTGCTTGACTTAATTTACAAACTGTGATAAAATTAATTCCAATGCGTTTTATATCGCAGGACAAATGCAAACAGGAGGAGCATATGGAGAGGCTGGATTTACCCGAGTACGTTGTGCGCGTTATAGACAGGCTTGAGGCTTGCGGCTACGAGGCGTATGCTGTCGGCGGGTGCGTCAGAGATATGATCATGGGCAGAGTGCCCAACGATTACGATGTAACTACGAACGCTCTTCCGGAAGAGACTAAAAGATGCTTTGACGGCTGGCGAGTCATCGAAACGGGTATCAAGCACGGTACGGTCACGGTAATATCGGAAGGAAACAATATCGAGGTTACGACGTACAGACTTGACGGAGAGTACGCAGACAACAGGCATCCTAAGGAAGTCACTTTTACGTCGGACATTACGGCAGATCTTTCTCGGCGTGATTTTACCGTGAATGCTATGGCGTACAGTCACAAAAGAGGTTTTGCAGATGCCTTTGACGGTATGGGAGATATTTTGAACCGGCAAATAAGGAGCGTCGGGGATGCGCGTCAGAGATTCCGCGAGGACGGACTTCGTATATTGCGCGCGCTCAGATTTTCTTCCGTTCTCGGTTTTTCAATCGATTCCGAGACCGCGATTGCAATACACGACTGTAAGGAACTATTGAAAAACATCTCGGTAGAGCGCATACTTTCGGAATTTACCAAGCTAATCACGGGTTCGGGGGCTGAGAGCATCTTGAGCGATTATCGTGACGTGATAGCGGTCTTTATTCCCGACGTCGAAAAGGTAAGCGCTGACACGTATTCGGAGGCGGTGAAGATCGTGTCGCTGTGTCCTGCGGAAAAATCTATCCGCTATGCGGCGTTTCTCGGACATCTTGGCGGAGCGGACGGGCTTATCGGACGCACTCTTGACCGTTTAAATTCGGACACAAGGACGAGAAGAACTGCTGAGGCAATATATGAATGTTATTTGAAAGGCGCGGAGGAAGGAAAAATATTTGCACGATACGCCATATGCCGTTCGGGCTACGAGGTGGCGCGAGCTGCAGCCGAACTTTGCGCAGCAACGGGCAAGGCTCGCAGAGATGCGGCGTACGTTGCCGTGTCGGAGCGTTATGCCGAGAACATAGAGCGTGAGAATTCTGCAGACGGCAGATGTCTGTCCCTTTCCGAACTTAAGATAAGCGGCAAGCAGCTTATGAGCATAGGTATAAAGGGACCCGATATCGGCAAGACCCTTTCCGCTCTGTTGTGCCTTGTTATGGAAGAAAAGCTTGAAAATAAAGAATGTGATCTTATGAGCGCCGCTCAACGGCTCGGATCGGAGGAATAAATGGATCTTTGGGTCAGAATATTGCTAGTAATATTGGTCGCTTTCGGGGGAGCGTTCATACAGCGCGTGACGGGTTTCGGCTTTGGGATCTTCGCTATAATGTTTTTGCCCTACCTTGTAAGCTCATACGGATCGGCGACACTGCTCGCAAATCTGCTTTCGGTAACGATGTCGGTGTTTATCGCGATAAAAATGAGAAAAAACATCCAATGGAAGCTTATAATTCCCTGTATGATCGCGGGATATATAACGACCTTCTTGGCGGTGGAGTTTATGAAGGGACAGTCAAACGCTATCCTTAAGGCGATACTCGGCGGATTTTTGATAGTGCTGAGCGTATACTTTATCTTCGTATCGAACAGGGTAAAGATCAAGGCAACACTGTTTTCGGGCGTTATGCTCGGCGGACTTTCGGGGGCACTTGGTGGGCTTTTCTCGACCGGTGGGCCTCCGATGGTGATATATCTTTTGAGTGCTACTTCGTCGGTAGCTGCTTATATGGCGACTATGCAGTGCCATTTTGCAATTATGAATATGTATACAATAGGAGTGAAGATCGCGGCAGGATTGCTGAACACCGAGGTTATCATTCTCGCGCTTTTCGGTTATATCGGAGTCTTCCTCGGTACCTTCCTCGGAGCAAAGGTGGCGGACAGGCTCGACGGGGCGAAATTCAAAAAAACAGTATACGGGTTTATGGCGATAAGCGGAGTTATAACGCTTGTGACTGCCTTGCTCGAGCTTTGAGGTGTTGTGTCGCTCGACTAATGATAAATACAAACAAACGGGCTGTCTCGCGTAAGTGAGACAGCCCGTCTTCGGCTTTTTAAGTATAGCTGAATAAAAGCTTTTTGCTTCGTTTATCTAAGTCATCAAAGTTCGATATTTCATATCGGTTATCGTTTGAGTCCCGCATAATTATCCTGCCGTTGCGAAACAGCTTGATATCGCTGTGTCGACTGCGTATGCGAAATTCAATTATGCCCCTTTCGGTGCGTACCTTGAATTTCAGAGATCCGAATTTGTCGCGTATCTGAAGCACCTCGACGATCCTCGGAATCATATAATAGTCGCGGAAGCAACCAAGCAAAGCCTCTTGGGAATCGCTGTCAAGATCTGACATACTTGTTATAAAGGCGACCTCGTGTTCCGAATCATCAAGTAAAGTGATGTAGTTGTCGATATCCGAGAGAGGGAAGAGTCGCCGAGGCTCAAGATCTTTAAGCACATTGCCGTCCGTCATAATAACGTCGACAAGATACATATCCGTGCGTTCTATTTTGCAATTGTCTTTGTTTAACATTATTCTTGCCATAAACAACACCTCCGATCATTCAAAGTGCTCTTGCTCTTTGCTTTTGCGTACCTTGTCTGACATCGACTGTATCTCAACGAGCTTGTAGTATTTGCCTTTCATAGCCAAAAGCTCCTCGGGCGTACCGCATTCGATTATTTCACCGTTGTCGACGACGACGATCTTGTTTGCTTTGCTGAGAGTTGAGAGTCTGTGGGCTATCATAATTGTTGTCCTGCCGCTTATCAAACGTTCGATCGCTTCCTGGATCAAATGCTCGGTTTCGGAGTCGACGGATGCCGTCGCTTCATCGAATACCAGCATACTCGGATTTTTAAGTACCGCGCGTGCTATGGATATTCGTTGCCGCTCTCCGCCCGAAAGTCCCACGCCGCGCTCTCCGAGCACGGAATCGTAAGCATCGGGTTGTCGTATGATAAATTTATGTGCATTTGCCACGTCCGCGGCGTGCATAACTTCCTCGACGGTGTAATCCGCACCGTATGCGATGTTGTTGAATATCGTGTCGTGGAACATAAGAGGTTCTTGCTGAACGTATCCTATTTTTGAGCGGAAGTATTGCATATCAATATTTCGAATATCAACTCCGTCAACGAGTATTTTGCCTTCGTAATGATCGTAGTATCTAAGCAAAAGATTGATAAGCGTTGATTTGCCCGAGCCCGTGGTTCCGACTATGCCGACTATATCGCCGGGCTCTATGGTAAGATTGATGTTTTTGAGTACCTTCTTAGTGCGATCAAATGAAAAACTTACGTTTTTGAATTCTATTTTTCCCTTGATGTCGGGAAGGATGTTTCCCTTACCGAAATCGTGCTCCGGCTCAGCGTCAAGAATGTCCATAACACGTTCCGTAGCCGCGAGAGCGCTTTGGTATGAGTCGTTGAGGTTGGCGAAAAAGTTTACGGGTTCGTAAAACATCGAAGCATATGATATAAACGATACAAGAAATCCTACCGTAAGAGCCGATGATCCGCCTATTACAAGTCCGCCGCCGTAGCACCAGATTATTACGGTGCCGCAGCTTATAAGGCAGTTTACAACGGCAGGGAATATGTTGAGCATCTTGCTTGCGCTTACATCCGTCCTGTACCAATCGTCAACCGCGCCTTTGAATACATCGGTGGAATTTTGCTCATTCGTAAAGGATTTGATTACCCTTATGCCGGGCAGAGTGTCAGTAAGCACTGATGAGACGCCCGAGGATCGACGCCATATTCTGCGGTAAAACGGAGCGATCTTTTTGCTGAATATTCTTGATCCGATAACGACTATGGGAACCGGACACAGGGAGAATAAGGTGAGCTTTGGATTGAGTACGAGCATCACGACTATGATACCGATCATCTTGAAAAACTGAACTATTACCTCTTGGGTAATGCGGAGCATAAAAGATTGTATGGTAGATGTATCACCGTTTATGCGGTTGATAATAGCTCCCGTAGAGGTCTTATCGTAGAATCGCATAGGAAGATACTGTGCTTTTTCGTACACGTCCTCTTTCAGACTTCGGATGATCTTGTCTCCGCTTATTCGGAGAAGGTGACCGCGCACGGCTCCGAGTCCAAACCTTAGTATATGAACTCCGACAAGTCCCGCGGATACTATGTAAAGCAGGTTCAACTGCCTTTCGGGCAGGATGCTGTCAACAAGCTTACCCGTTAAAAACGGCGGGACGAGCGCAAGCGCCGTTGTTACGACAGAAATAAAGACCGAAAGGATTATTATGTGCATTTCGGGTTTCATATAAGCGAAAAGCTTATTAATAATGCGTTTCTTGCTTTCGCAATTAATACATTTGACACCCGGTGCGGACAGGGTGCGTCCGCATTTCGGACAAACGGACAACTGCTTTTCGTATGTCGCCGTCATACTTTCCATGACTTCTTCTGTTTTCGTCCCACCTATAACAGAATTCACGAAAAATACCGCCGCATCGCAAAGACCCGCTACCGCAAACGTGAATCTGAACAGATCTTTTTTGGATCCGTCCTTCATTTTTGCTCGCATCATTCCGTTGCCGTACATACGCTTGTTGAATACTTCTTCAATGTCTTTAAAATAGACGCGTTCTCCTGCGGAGAGGTTTTGATTGTCAAAGACAAAAAGATATTCACCGGTTGCCGCAAGAGTAGTATCAGAGTATTCGGAGTTGCCCGTTATGGAGCTCACAATGGCAAATAACACCGGAGCGTCCTTATCAACGAACGAATCAAGAGCCGACAATTGCTCTTTCGGAAGCTGTTTGTTTAACAAAAAAGTTTCCATAAAAATATCTTCATTTCCACCGACCTTGCCGAGTCTGATTACAAATGAATTACGAATTCGGAAGACAGTGAAAATGCTTCCTTTCTCCCCTTAAAGTTTTATCCCGTGCCGTAGGGGATCGTGCGTTCGGGATGTCGGTTTGGTTGTCCTGTAATTTGCTGAGCGTTGCTTTTTGACTTTTCTTGAATACTCAAAAGGTTTTACTGCCTTTTTAGTTGTAATATCTTAACATTTATCGAAAAATAAGTCAACCCCCAAAAACATATTTATCCGACAAAAAAATCACTTGATCGTCTCGTATTTTATTTATTATTCACATATAAAAACAGATCCTCGTAAGGCTTTGTACGAAGATCTGTGAATATTCAGCTTGAAAAATCAAAAATCACCTTATTTTCTTGGTCAAACCGCAGTTTGGCTTTAAACGGCTTTCCGTTTTTCGAAATAAATCCTTCGATCTGCGCGGTGGAGCCTTCCGAAAGAAGCCTGCGCGCGTTTGCGATGGATATCGGCCTTTTGCATATATATGAGCTTATGCGGAATTTACAGCCTTCCTTATATCCGAGGCATCCGTAGCCGTATTTTCCTTTAACGACCTTGTTTCCGCAGATAGGGCATATGCCAACCTCATCGCCGTAAAGTCCCGTGTCGGTGTCAAGCTCTATCGGCATCTCGCGCCTTTTGAAGACCTCGCCGATCTCTTTTTCTGCGAGGCTGACGCTCTCGGCGACGCTCATCTGCCCGTGAAACACCTTCTTGAGTGCCTTTCCGAGCTCGCTCGTTTTGTATTTGTCCATGGATATCTGCATCTGCATTAAGGATTCAATGAGGTATACACCGCCGGGCAGGATCGTATAAACATCCTTTTTTAGGTCTATATATCCCGACTTACGTGCGTTGTCGATTATTCCCGTTCTCGTCGCTTCGGTGCCGAGTTCAAGTCCCTCAAATATTGCCCGATAGTCCTCGGCGTCGGAGTCGCTTTCTGTACTTTGCGGATCCTCGGCTGCCTCGGCAAGCCGTGCCTTGTCCTCGCGAAAAGGATTTTTCAGATAATTGTTGAGCGTTTCTATGGTATAGTGACGCGGCGGAGATGTCTGCTTTTCAACGGGTTTGAAGTCTATGTTGACTTCGTCTCCCTTTTCAAGCGGCGGCAGTATTTTGTCGCGGCGTTCGGCGTCGTCGAATCTTAAAAATCCCTGCTGCAATATAACAGTTCCTTTTATGGTGAATTGCTCGTATCCGCCTACATCTATAACTATTTCGGTCTTTTCCGCAAGGCAGTCCTCGGAGCAAAATACCGATACGAACCGTCTGAATACCGTCTGATAAACGATAAGCTCGTTTTGAGACAGCGTACCCTTCGACGGTATTTTGTAGGTCGGTGTCAGCGCGGAATGGCTCTCTATTTTTGAGTCATCGAAGATGGTCTTTTTATCCTTAAATACTACGGGGTAACCGAGCTTTGATACGTTGGCGAGGATGGTTCGTATCTTGTCCTTTTCGTTCGTGGCAAGATATTCCGAGTTGGTTCTCGGGTAGGTGAGGTAACCTTCTTCATAAAGCTTTTGCACGATGGCGAGACTGTCGGCCATAGACATCTTGTATTTCTTTCCGAGAAGGCTCTGAAGCTTTGACAGTGAAAAAAGCTTTGGCGGATTTATTACCTCTTTTTTGCGCTTTTTGCTTATGACCAGAGCACGCGAGGCGTTGTATTTGTCACACAGGGCTTGCGCCTTGTTGATGGCGTTTTTATCAAATTTTTCCTTGCTGACGAGCTCGATCTCCGCCCCTTTGGTCTCTTTTTTTGAAACGGCGGCGTAATAGATATCGGGGACAAAATTCTTTATAGCCATATCTCTGTCGTATATGGCACGTACGATGGGGACGATAACTCGTCCGACACGCAGCAACGTACCGCATTTCAGCGTTGCATAGCGAGTCAGATTGACCCCGTATAGCCAATCGATGTAAGTCCTTGCAAAGCCCTCGTTGGCAAGATGATCGTATTCGTCCTCGGATCTCATCTCGGAGAGCGCCTTGGCAACGGTCTCCGGCGTTTGATCGGGGAGCCAAAGCCTCTTGAAAGCCTTTCCATTGACACCGGAATTCATAACGCACAACCTGACGATTATCTCACCCTCACGGTCAGAGTCTCCCGCATTCACGATGGTATCGACATCGTCGCGCAGGCAAAGGGATCTGATAACGCCAAATTGTCGCTCGATCCCCGCGTCGGGCTTTTTGTCGGCTCCCGTTTTTAACTTAAACTTGAACTCCGAAGGGAAACAGGGAAGCTCTTGCATATTCCAATGTGCGCCGGGAGCGCTTCCCGTATAGTCGTTTATGTCGTAAAGTGTGAACAGATGACCGAAAGCCCACGTGACGATATATCCGAGCCCCTCGTAGTATCCGTTGTATTTTCTTAGATTGCCGATACCTGCAACGATATTTCGCGCAAGACTCGGCTTTTCCGCTATTATGAGTATCACGGGGAGCTCCTTTCTGCTTTGCCGCGGCAAAGCGATATTTTTAAACCGACCAAACTAACATCGGGGCTGTCGCATCCGCAACATCCCCGACAGAAATTATGGATCGTAAGTGCTTTGAATTACGCTTTATCGTAGAGCTCCATGCAGTACATACCGAAGTCATATGCGAGCTTTGCCGCAGACATACGGAGCGCATCCGGTACCTCATTCATAAATCTGTGACATTCAAACACAAAGTCGCCCTCGTATCCGATCTCTTTAAGGCAAGGCATAATATCCTCCCATGCGACGCTTCCGCCGACGAAGGGGATAAGATGAGAGTCTCTTGAGGCGTTGGTGTCCTGAACGTGCGTAGCCTTGAGGCGCTTGCCGAGCTTTCTGAGCTGGCGAGGCTGATCGTTGTACATCATTTTTGCGTGACCGAAGTCCCACGTAATGCCCACCGCCGGATCGTTGAAGGTATCTACGAGGTCGATAAGCTCATCGGCGCTTGAACAGTAGCGGCGAACCTGTACGCTGTCCGCTTTTTCGGGCATATTTTCAAAGGCTATTCCGACATGGTGCTTTTTTGCAAGATCTACCCAAGGAGAGAAGAACTCAATATTGGTGTTCTTTATAACGTCAAGCTCAAATTCAGTGTGTACGTTGTCGGAAAGCGGGTGCACCGTCATCCATTTTATTCCGAGCTTTTCACAGGCGATGATCGAACGTCTCATCATCTCATTGTAAAATTCGGTAAATTCGGGGTCGGGTTGTGCCCCTTTGATAAAAAAGTCTCCGCATATCGGCGAATGTGCCTGCGTAAAGTCAACGCCGAGCTTTGCCGCCTCATTTGCAAGCGCGTCTATTCTGGCCTCCCAATCGGGTGCCTTGAGATCCTCTTGCTTTTTGGGCTTTTTGGTTGTCGTGCCGAGCCCGAGGTCAAGTACCTTAAATCCCGCTTCACGGCAGAATCGCAGCTGTTCGATATATGGGGGCTTTTCGGAATTAAGTCTATGTTGTGCGAAAAGATTTGTGGATGTTCCGAGTCTCATATTTATGGTCTCCGTTTCGTCAATATTTTCTCGGATCGCCGTCTTGACTTGGTGCGACAGCGATCGCAGACATTTGCTCTTAACATATAAATTATACAATATTAGTCTCGGATTGTCAATATCGCCGAGCGGATTATTTGCTCTGACGGGAAGAATATTCTTTCTTTTGTATTGCAAAATGCTCGAGGATATGATAAAATGTAGAATATCGAAATTAATCGAAAAGGACTGTTACCGTATGAATACAAAGACATCGGCAAGACCCACTTATTTTGATAAATTTGTCTGTGCCGCGGATAAATGCAGACATTCCTGCTGCGCGCCGGGGTGGGAGATAGATATTGACAGTGAAAGTGCCGCACGTTACAGGCGAATGCGAGGCAGTCTCGGCAGAGAATTGAGAAAAAATATACAGTATATCGACGGCGAAGCAAGCTTCAAGCTGTGCGCTGACGGGAGATGCCCGTTCCTTAACGACAGAGGACTTTGCCGTATCATACTTGAACGTGGCGAGGATGCGCTTTGTGATATTTGCCGCGAGCATCCGAGATTTTATAACCTTCTTCCGTATCGGGAAGAGACGGGGCTCGGGATCTACTGTGAGGCGGTATGTAAGCTCGTGATAAACGAAACAGAGCCGTCGGGTATCATCGAGCAGGAGCTGCCGTGTTATGACGGGGAGTACGACGATTACACCGAAGACGAGGTGCGGCTCTGTATTGCGCTTGCGGAACGCAGAGGCAATGCGATAAAAACGGTTACGGATCCGAGCTTGCCGTTTTACGAAAGGATCGGGATGATCTGTCGTGAGTACGGTATTTCCGATGATGATGCTTGCTTTGTAAAAACAACGGATATGCTCGGATATATGAGGACGCTTGAGCCGCTTGACGAAACTTGGATACCGCTCATAGATGCTCTTACCGAGCACTTTGAAGAAATAAAGGGGACGGATCTCGGTGAATATGTGAAGGTGTTTGAAAATCTTACTGTATATTATCTTTACAGATATTACATAAGAGCCTTCGACGGAGCTCACGACCCGTCAGCATACGTAAGTTTTGCCGTTCTTTCGGTAAGATTTATCGGGCTTGCGTTGGCATATGCAAGGCTGAACAAGCGGCACGGACTTTCCGAGGAGGAGATCGTGGACGTAATATGCAATTATTCTGATCAGATCGAAAGCTGTGAGGAAAACGTGGATGCCTTGCTTAAAAAGCTTTCCGAGTGTTGACAAATCATACCGTGTATGATAAAATAAGTTACGGAATTGAGCCTAAAAAATATGAGGAAGATACTATGAGAAAATTGATAATCGCTACATATAACATAAGGCACGGCGCGGATGCGGAACTTGATTTTTCCGTGCTGGCGAACGATTTATTATCGGTAGAGGCGGATATAGTCGGTATTCAGGAAATGGATATAGGCACTAAAAGAGTTGCGGGCGCGGACTCCCTTGCCTTGATATGCGAGGGAACACCTTACAAGTACAGCTATTTTGCCAAGGCTATGGATTATAACGGAGGAGAGTACGGTACGGCGATACTGAGCAGGTTTCCGATAATCGAGGCGCATACGCAGGCACTTGAGTCATCTTGTTACGAGCCGAGAGCGTTCGGATATGCCAAGATTGACGTTGACGGGGAAATACTCAATTTCATCAATACTCATATCGAGCATATGTCGGATGAACAAAGAAGAATACAGTTTGCGCAGTTAGGTGAGTTCATCAAAGGACTCGACAGCTTTATCCTTACGGGTGACTTCAACACGGACAATTTTTCAGAGTTTGACGCCATTGAAGGGAAGAAGCTCGTCAACAATTCGGAGACTTATTTTCCGACATTTCCCGCACACCGCCGCGCGATAGACAACATAGTGATCTCCGACAAGCTTTCATATGCCGATGCTACTATGGTAGAGACGGGGCACAGTGATCATCATATGCTTTACGCCGTTGTCGGAGGAGATAAGATATGCTGAAAAAGATACTGTCGCTTCTGATCATCGCGGCAGCTATGCTTTGGGTATCTGTTGAGGTGTCCGATTTTGTTAAGGACATTAAAGCCGAGAAGGAAGAGGCGGACTCGGGCGACACCGAGACCGATGCCGCAAGCTATCCCGAGATAAAATACGGCAATTTTGTATTCGAAGAGATAGAGGACGGGGCACTGTCACTCAAGAAATATACAGGCTCGGAAAAGAGCGTCACGATTCCTTCGAATGTCGAGGGAAGGTCTGTTACAAAGATTGGAAAGCTTGCTTTCAATGCCACGGCATTTGCAGAGCAGATCACGATTCCCGAGACCGTGACCGAGATAAAGGAGCTTGCCTTCTTCGGATGCTCAAGGCTTAAGACTTTGGTTATTCCAAGGACGGTGGCAAGCATCGGCGCATCGGCATTCAGGGGATGCTCTGCGATCGAAAGCATCACGTTTGAGGGTGGAGAAGAAAGCTCTTTGCGTGTCATCGATCGATTTGCTTTTTCCGGGTGTACAAGCCTTAAGACACTGTCGCTCCCGTATAACCTGTATTTAATCGGAGAGCGTGCGTTTTCACAATGTACGGATCTTGAGACCGTCAGGCTCGGAGAGTCCCTATCGACCGTCGGAGACGGAGCCTTTGCCTACTGTGCTTCGCTTAGATCCGTAAATGTCGCTTCTGTTGAATGTGATTCATACGGTTCGGCGGATCAGCCCGTGTTTAACGGTTGCGATATGCTCACAGAAATGATTTTTGAGGATCGTGTAAAGAAAATAGGCTCGTATCTTGCTTATAAATGTACCGCGCTGAGGTCGCTTACCTTGCCGTCGGGGATCTTGGCTGTCGGCGATTTTGCTTTTTATTTCTGCACGGGTATTACCAAAGTGATCCTTCCCGAAAAGCTTGACTCCATTGGAGAGAGAGCATTCGCGGATTGCTCATCTCTTGCGGATATAGAATTCAAAAGCACCCCGAAAAATATAGGGGACGATGCCTTTACGGGAACCGAATGGTACGATACGCTCGGCGACGGCGTGATATACGTAGGTAACTCGGTGTTCGGATATAAGGGGAGCACGGACGAAAAGGTCAGTGTGACCGTAAAAGAAGGTACCGTTTCAATATCCGATTATGCTTTCGCGGATTGCAGAAATATTCTCGATATAATCTTACCGTCAAGCCTTGAAAGGATCGGTAAGAATGCGTTTAGCAATTGCAGCGGAGCGATAATATTTTCTGACGCGAGCGTTAATTGCGCATTGAAAAGGATAGACGAATACGCATTTGCGGGGTATAAAGGGAAGACCATTCTCCTTCCGTCCTCCGTTAGATCCATCGGCGCAAACGCTTTTAATAAATCTCGTTCGGTACTTCGGTGGCAGGAGGAGAGCAGGCTTGAACGAATAGAGGCGTACGGTTTTTCAAAGTATGAAGCGGAAGAACTCTGTATTCCGAGCAACGTGAACTATATCGGAGAATATGCTTTTTCGGAGACATCGGTGCTTGTCAGATTTTCCGAGGACAGTAAGCTCAAGACGTTAAGCGCGAGAGCCTTTGCAAATTACGAGGCTTACATTTTTGCGCTTCCCGACAGCTTGGAAAGCCTCGGAGAAGAATGCTTTGCGCATTCCTCGGTGCTCGCGATCTTTGGCCCCGATTCAAGGCTGTCTGAGATAGGAGAAAACACTTATAAGAATTACGAGGGGGATACCGTATTCGTTCCGAAGTCTGTCAGGCGTATTGACGGAAAGGCTTTTACAAATTGCTATTCTCTCGTAATTATCGCTTACTATGGAAACGAGTCTGAGTGGGCAAAGGTCGATATTGCCGAGAAGACCTTCGACACCATGGACTACCTCACCATAGAGAAGAACCTTAACTACAAAGAATATTTTGAAATGATAGAAGGGAATTATTGATTAATTCCGTCAATCAAAAGCTGCCGTGTAACGGCGTGCACAATTAGCGAAAAATCGGAAGCCGATTTACGCCGTTTTGAAATATTCCTCGCGGTCTAAACAACCGCGTTCCGCAAGCGGAAACGGAATATTTCCAAAATAAAGTGCAGTCCGAAGGGCGTGCACAATTAGCGAAAAATCGGAAGCCGATTTACGCCGTTTTGAAATATTC
>CAYYND010000025.1:14955-22871 GCA_964472845.1 uncultured Lachnospiraceae bacterium
TTCCGCAAGCGGAAACGGAATATTTCCAAAATAAAGTGCAGTCCGAAGGGCGTGCGAAATTAGCGGTAAAATAACAACAACCGAATAAGCAGCCCTAACGGCAAAACACCACGGAAGAAAAATCCGTGGTGTTTTGCTTTGCAGACCGCAATGTGTCAAGGCTCAATATTTGCGTCGGAGGAAACAAAGAATAAGCTAAGTGAAAATAGTATTTTTATTTTCGAAAAAGGTCTGGACTTCTTCCCCCTTCTGTGGTATTGTTGTGTGCTAACAGGAGGTACGGACTATGAAAAGTATGATTAAAGAGCTATGGCGCGGAAATGTAATGCCACCCGAGGACAGCAGACACAATACACACGAGATGAAACAGCTATTGGAATACATCAGTCGACACAACGATGATTTACTCAAAACTATGACGGATGAGCAAAAGGAAATCTTCGAGAAGTTCCAAGACTGCTGGAGTGAATACGCAAGTCTCTCTGACGAAACATTATTCGAACATGCCTTCAAGATTGGGGCTCGGTTGGCAATGGAGATACAATCTGAACACGAAGAATGAAAATGTACTGCCGCAAAACACCACAAAAACAACAAGTGGTGTTTTTCTTTCCCACTCGTATGCACCATAAATGTCGCAAATCGGTGTGATATACTATTCGTGTAACCATCGATTCCAAAATCTCCCCTGTTTTATTTCAAATTTCTTCAATCGTGTGTTACAATCCTATTCACAACAAACAATTATTATTTTCACCAAAAAGGAGATTAAAAATGAAATTCAACAACCTTCATATCACCTCTGCTTCTGCTCTCGATTTTGACTTAGCAATTACTTCCCCCATTTGTGTACTTCGAGGTCGCTATTCCGACCTCACCCTTGACTTGATGCGCGAGTTAATTGGCGACTACGGCGCGCAGAACAATCCCGACCGTGTTGACGACGGACGATTTGTAATTCACGCTGATATAGAGATGGACAACAAGAATTACAATGTGTGCTATATTCGCAACGCCGACTTTATGGGCGACAACCGTCTTGCCGTAAACTTTGAGCCGAACAGCATTATTTTCTCGGAGGAGGATACCCGTGAGTTTGTCGACAAGTGTAACGAGCGTGACACGGACGACTCCAATGTGTTTATTAAAACCGCAGACATAACCTCTCGCGATGATGACCGTCCTATCTTTGTCTACGGCTACTTTGACCGCCTTGATGAAGCGATTGACATAACTCCTATTCTTGATGGACTCGCTTCTCTTGGCAAACAGATTTTTATTTCCGTTTGTCCCGGTTATTCGGAAGTCAAGCATGAAAAGGTTCAGATGGTGCAAATATGAAAGAAAGCATTTACGCCGCCGTGTGCGGTGAATATGGCAAGCGCGTTTTGCCACCCGTTGGTACAGCTTATGACGAGGATTATACGGTTATCGTCTGCCCGATTTGTCAGCGCAAGACGCTTGATAATTATGATATCTGCCGCCATTGCGGTTGGGAATACGACGGATTCCCGGAGGATCACTATTCTGCCGCAAACGGAGCGACACTTGCAGATTACCGCGAACAGTATAAACAAGCATTGAAAGAAAGGAAAGGTCACGATGTATAAATACTATAATCCTCATCCCAAGGGCTTGTCAACCGACGATTGTGTAAAGCGCGCTATCGTCGTGGTGACGGGTATGGATTACTCAAAAGTTCAGCGAGAATTGAACGAATACAAGAAGGTCACGGGTGCGAAATCCTTTAACAGCATCAAAAATCTTCGCTATGTAGAGGATGTATTGAAAGCGAAAAAAATATCCCTTAACAGTAAATTTACCGCCGAGGAATTTTGCAAAAAATATCCCCGCGGCAGATACATTCTTGATATGGACGCGCATTGGTCGGCTTGCGTTGACGGATGTATTTATGACACTTGGGATTGCAGTAAGGAAAAGGTGAATTTTGCCTATGAGATCGCCACCGAGCCTTTCACACCGCCCAATCTCAAACAACAGATTTTCAAATACTGTTGCACCTCGGAAAGAATATCCGACACAGAAACGCGTATCCGTATTTATGATGGCAATGGCACGTTTGCAGAGCGTATTATTCCTATCGAGCTAACGGCGGGCTATGTCCGCTGTTTACAGGATAGCAATTATAACTATATTGAACTTTAAGGAGGATATAGAAATGAAGGTTCAAATCTACTCACGAGAAGCGATCAAAGAACTGATGCAGGGCGAATTCCCGAAGAACACCGCCGTCATCAGCTTTTGCAGTCCGCGCAAAACGCGCCGAGCCGAAGAAGTACGAGTATATTTTGGGAACGTGTGTGACCGCGTATTTAACATTTTGATTCCCGACATTGATATTGAGATACTTGGCGATTACGGCTATACCTACGAAACCTATCTTGCCGAGGCAGATGAACTTGCTAAATTTATTTATGAGGTAAGAGCCGAGGGACGCGATATTATCTGCCAATGTGATTTCGGGCAAAGTCGCTCCGCTGCCTGCGCTGCCGCGATACTCCAACACTTTGAAGGGCGAGGAATTGATATTTTCTCGGATTATCGGTACTACCCCAATCAGCTTGTATATCACAAGGTATTTGATGCGCTCGAAAAACTCAAAGGAGAGAATCAAGAATGACAGAAAAAGAAATTTGGGATAAAGCATATAAAAGGATTTTTGAATTGTACGGAGATATGCCTGATCTGCGTATCATCAGCCGCTTTTACAGCGAAAAGCAAGCCTTTATGCAATACGAGGTGGGTAAATACTTTTACGACCTTGCAAAACTCCGCCGTGAAGCAGAGGATACCGGTGAGCGATTGATCGTTAAAAACGCAGTTGCTTCCTGCTTGGTGGCATATCTGCTCGGCGCGACAGACGAAAATCCTTTGCCCGCACATTACTATTGCCCAAGGTGTAAGACGGCATTGTGGATGTACAAAGAAGGCGTATTCGATTTGCGCGAAGGCATCTGCTTCTGCGGAGAGAAAATGAAGCCCGACGGCTTTGACATTCCTTTTGAAACCTATCTGCCGTACGCAAAGAAGCTTAAGCCCGCCGATACCGTTCCCGAAAGCTATCAGCAATTGTTTGATTCCATTTTCTCGCATTTTCAGAAATCGTTGTTGGATACGGTTGCCGTTTGCAAGCAGCTTGAAAAGGCTACGGGCGTTTGTATGGATAGCATTGACTTGAACGATCAAGAGGTAAAACATCGACTTTTGACGGGTAATTTTGATAAATTGGCTGGCGTTGGCGGCGAAAAAGCAATCAAACAAATGATTACACTCGCACATCCGGTAACATATAACGAACTTCTGAAGCTGATCGGACTTGCCCATGGCACTTGCACTTGGCGGCATAACGCCGAGCATTTGCTCGCGGACGGCGTTTGCTCCCTATATGATATTCCCGCCACTCGCGACGATGTTTTTATGACTATTCGTGAAGCAATGAGAGATTGCTGCTTTTATGATACGGGATTCGCATTTGACGTTGCCAACAAGGCTCGACGCGGATATTACCTTGAATACGGAATGGATTATTATACCAACAGTACATTACAAATGCTCGGGCTTGACGATTGGTTTTGCGGATTTATCAGAAAAACGCATTATATGTCAACCAAGGCGCTCGCGGTATTGGAGTTGAAATATTCGATTATTCTCAATTGGTATCAAGTCTATTATCCATCTCAATTTAACCCAATTGATCATAGTCGCTTGGATTGATAATAACTATTGAAAAAACATTCAAAATATGGTATAATTGCTGTAAGCAATTTAGGAAGGAGCTTGTTTATTATGAAAAATAAGTTCTCAGGTCAAATATCGATTGTCATATCCACAATATTGTGCGGTATATTGAGCGTGTTATTTTCCCTCAATAACAGTAATATTCTTTTTGGAGATGTTATAATTGTCATTATTTCATTGTGTTGCGCGTGTATAGTGACATTTGTGTTTGCAATCAAGAAAATACATCTTGATCGAAAAGATGATATCACAGATCAGCTGCTCGATTTGATTTATTTTCTTGAAAACTACGAGGTTACAGAGAAAAACAAAGAGATATACGATCTTTACGTAAAAAAAATGATCGTAGGAAAAACTGCGCCGTTCAAACTGAGAAAAAAATTGAATGAATTGCTAAAAAAACGCGGCTACACGGGATATTCTTACGAATTGTCATTGTCCGACACGATCAGATCTTATTATGAAGTTATAGGCTTCAGCGCAATATCTTTTGGTTGGTGCACGGCTGTTGCGTGCGCAATCAGGCTTTTTATTACATTGCAGCCCATATCTGCATTGTTTTGGATCGGATTGCTTTTGGTCGTAGCGGGATATATTTATTATGCGATTTTCAATGATTCCGAAAGAACGACTAAAGCATCAATTTTTGCCGGCTTACTTGCTTGTATTGTCGTTGTAGGTACGTGTTTCGCATCTGGAACAGTTCGAGCCAATCATGTACATTCCACTTGCAAGGATATACAGATTTCTATTGTCGAAAAATGTGAATCAGACGAAAAATCCATGTACGTAGACGGATACGTTACCGCATTTAAGATCAAAGTAACCAACGAAAAGTATAAAGATATTATACAGATAAAAGGTGATTTGAATATATATGACGCAAATGGTAATTTGTTAGATTCATCTATCGTAACCTTGTCAGGCGATATATTCTCTAAAGACAGCACCGTGTTCACACTCAATATCGATAGACGATCAAGCGATGAAGTTTTGACACTTTATTACGCAACGGCAAAAGAACTTTCAGCTACGTTCAAAATAAGCGAAATGATCTTTGAAGGACATACGGGCGAGGAATATCCCGATAGCAGACTGATGGAAATATTGACCTTGGGTGAAGGCGCCGAAAACGACAACAGTACCGATCAAACAACCGAAGAAAAATATTTATCCGCTATCGCGCTTTATGAAAGCGGAAAATATAACGAGGCTATTACAGCTTTTGAGCAAATATTAAACTACAAGGATAGCTACAACTATATTTCCTTATGCGAACAAGCTATTGAGAACGCAAGCAAAGAAACTATTTATGCGGAAGCGGTGTCCTTGTTTAATTCAGGTAAGTATCAAGAAGCTATTGAAAAATTCGAGTCCATTTCCAATTATAAGAATAGTCTTGATTATATAGGCGAGTGCGAAAACGCAATGCTTCTTCAGGAGAAAGAAGAAAAATATATTGCGGCAAAAGTACTGTATCAAAACAAGCAATATTCGGATGCCTATTACGCTTTTTATGAGATAAAGGAATACAAGGACAGTCAAGATATTATGACGGCTATTATCAATGAAGTAGAAGTTTTGTCAATAGAATATGCCGATAAAGGTGATTACAAAGCGGCTTATGAACTGCTAAGCAACATGGGATACTCCACGAGCGAAAACAACGTAAATTATTTGCCAATTTTAAAGGCATATAATTATGCTCAACTCGGAGATTATAAGAGTGCAACACAATACGGTCTTACCAAAATTGTTCTTCCGGCAGGAACCACGGAGATCGGAAGCTCTATGTTTGAAGGATGCACTGAGCTTATCGAGGTTGTTATGCCCGATACTGTAACAAGCATCGGATCATATGCTTTCGGCGGATGCAAAAAATTAGAGAAATTAGTTTTGTCTCCAAACATTGAGAGCATTGGCAGAAGCGCATTTTCAAATTGCGACGCTTTGGTTAAATTGATTTTGCCGCTGTCTCTAAAATATATTGTTACATACGGGTTGAATAGTATGGACGGCGAAATTCATTACGAAGGAACGGTTGCTCAATGGGCGCAGGTGGAAAAAGATGCCGGGGGCGGAACATTAAACAAAACAATCCATTGTGCTGACGGCGATGTTTAATATTGACGAAGGGAGAAAACGATTATGGCAAGTGTAGACATAGGCGACATCTACTATAATAATTGGAAAGAGGCAAGCAAAAAAATTGATCAGCTTGAAGAAAAGATGGCGGTACTACACAAGAAGATTGAGCCCAAAATCAAGCTGTTGAGAGACGAGCGTAAAGAAAAAAATGATGAGTTGGCAAATAAGCAAGAAGAATTTAGAAAAAAAGCTATAAAGTATCTTGAGGAAAAGATACGCTGCGAACGCAAAAAGAAAAAAAACAAAATCGAGGCATTCCTTGAAAACGATGAGGTCCTCAAGGCTATGTATGATGAGTTGGAAGTGCTTCAGCGTGACTGTGCGGATTTTTGCGAAGAAACAGATGAAAAAATTCAAAAGCTTTGGCTCCCTTATGAAAAATATCAAAAAGAGAAAAAGGAGCAGCAAGCCATTTCCGAGAAGTATATGGATCTTTGGACAAGTACTTGGCCTAAAGAATCTTCATCCTCAAGGGATGATTCTAGTCTATATTCTTTAGATTTGCCTTCATATGACTCATTATCCTATTTAAATACATCTACCTCGAATAGCTCGCAAGCATTTGAAGATGCCTTGAAACGAGACCGTGAGGCAAGATTTAAGCATGATGAAGAAATGAGAAAACAAGAAGAACGCGCTCGTAAAGAAGAAGCAGAAAGGCGAAGAATAGAGGACGTGCGAGCACAACACGCACAAAGGCGACGTGAATTGGAAGAAGGAAGGGCTCGAATGAAACAAGAACACGCAGCACTGGATAAATGTAGCCACTGTGTAAACAGTGCAAAATGTTCGATTACAGTAAAATATAATTCCCTAAATTGTGGCGCTTACAGACCGAGATAATCAAACGAACAAGCCCTCCGCGATCTTGCGGAGGGCTTCGTGTCGTCAGGATATTAATCTTTTAGTTCGCGTTTTCTTTTTCTCTTTTCTTTAAGCTCTCTCTATCTGCCTTAGTCATATGTCTTGCGGTCACAAGCAATTTATCGCCGTCAATAAGCAGGTTCCCCTTAAGGAGCGCAGAGGGCTTTCCGTTTTTACTCGGCGGCAAGCAGGTCTTGGCGCCAGATTTGTTAAAAAAGCGGTATTCGTAAGAAATGATACCCGACTCTGCCATAAATTTAGCGATGGTATTCGCTGTTTCTTTCGTTCCGTTTTTGTCGATGAGCAATAGCTGATCACGCCACACGAAAGGCTCAGCCGCCATAACGCAAAAGTCAACTTCGGTAATGATCACATCGGGATTGACCTCCCAGATCGCTGCGAACAATTCATGCTTAGCTCCGACATGCCCGCGATCGTAGTTAAAGCATACGGCGTAGTGGCTTTCGTCAAATGCAGACTTGATCTTCTCGGGGGTATGTACTTCTGACATCTTTTCTCGGTAAACGAGAAGCAGGGACTTTTTGTTTTCCATATATACATTGCCTCTCAAATTTTGCAGTTCATTATTTGTAGAGCGACCAAATGACGAACTCTGTTTGCAATACCGATACTGAAGGATTATATTTTTTTACATAACAGCGGATATCATTTTGTTCCTTCATGTAATCGGAGTAACTTCCGATGTTGCCCCAAGAATAGGTGCGCGCAGATATCTTAATTTCTTCTCTATATCTAATATCGTCAACGAATCTCAAAATGTAACTGTCTAAGGGCATATGGCAGAATTTGAAATAATCTTCGTAAAGTGACAAGAGGGTAGAATCAACGCTCAGGCAAGCATAAAGATCCTTCATCAGCATATTCAAAAACTTCTGTGCATTTCCAATCGTAAAGCCACTTTTATTTTTGAATTTATCTTTGGATGTTTTGCGGTATGTAGAATAATTCTTGAAGTGCTTTGTACCGTCAGCAAGATTTACACAAATATTTTCGTGCCATTTATCGTAATCAGACTCCGATGAGAATGGACTTCCGGTCAGATAAACATAAACTTCTTTTTTTACATATTTTTTTGCTTCAGCAATTTCTGTGGGATAGTCTCCTATCTTCAAATAAGCTCCTGC
>CAYYND010000026.1:0-22826 GCA_964472845.1 uncultured Lachnospiraceae bacterium
CTATATATTCAGACAACGGTCTTTTGACGACCATAGCCTGGGGAATAGACGGAAAGGTAAATTATGTCCTTGAGGGATCTGTTTTCGTTTGCGGTGCGGCTATTCAATGGCTGAGAGACGGTCTGAAACTTTTTAATAGCGCGTCAGAGACCGAGGCAATGGCACGCAGTGTTGCGGATTCGGGAGGCGTATATGTCGTTCCCGCTTTTGTAGGACTCGGAGCTCCCTATTGGGATCCCTACGCACGCGGAACTATCACGGGTATAACAAGAGGAACTACAAAAGAGCATATAGTCAGAGCGACTATTGAATCTATGGCTTATCAGACCTATGATGTTTTAAAGATAATGGAAAAAGAGCTCGGCGTAAAAATGGTATCATTAAAGGTTGACGGAGGAGCATCGGCAAATAATCTTTTGCTTGAATTTCAATCCGACATACTCGATCTGCCGATAATACGCCCCTCGTGCATTGAGACCACGGCGCTTGGCGCAGCAAGCCTCGCAGGGCTTGCCGTAGGTTGCTTTGAATCACTTGACGAGATGGCGAAGCTACGAAGCGTTGACCGTATTTTCGAGCCTTCAATGAAGCACTCGGAGCGAGAAGAAAAGCTTAACGGTTGGAAGAGCTCGGTCGGACGCGCGCTCGGATTTGCAAAATGAGCTTACACATACGTAAATCTGTAATTATATTTAAAATGATTAAGACATCACAATATTAAACAAAATATAGATGAGAGCTTTTTCTCATCTATTTTTTATTTATTTGTGGAGATGTTTATGAAAGAAAATGAATTCTACTGTGAAAACGGCAGTCTCGGCAAAAGAAAATGTGCTATAATAGGCTGCGGATTTGTCGGAGCCACGACGGCGTATACACTTTTGCAGAGCCGACTTTTTACCGATATGGTACTGATAGATATCGATAAAAAGAAAGCCGAGGGTGAGGCTATGGATATGGCGCAGGCACTTCCCTTTGTTTCTCCGATGAATATCTATGCGGGAGATTATTGCGATCTTAAGGACGCAGGAATAATCATCATAACCGCCGGGGCAAACCAGCGCCCCGGGCAGACTCGCACCGAGCTTGTAAAAACGAATGTCGAGATATTCGGATCTATCGTTTCCAAAATAACGAAATACAACAAAGATGCCGTTTTGATCGTCGTAACCAATCCCGTAGACGTTTTGACTTACGTAACTCTTAAAATATCCGGATTTCCGAATGAGCGCGTCATAGGCTCGGGAACCGTGCTCGATACCGCAAGGCTTAAACAGCTTGTCGGAGAGCATCTCGGAGTCGACCCGCGAAACGTACACAGCTTTATTTTAGGCGAGCACGGTGACAGCGAGGTGGCGGTATGGAGCAGTGCCAACATCTCGGGGATAGACCTTGACGAATTCTGCGATACGACCTGCGCCGACTGCTCTCAGCGCACTCTGCGTATGCTGTTCGATGACGTCCGAAACAGCGCATATAGGATCATAGAGGCAAAGGGCGTCACGAATTATGCCATAGCCGAGGCGGTAAGACGAATAGTATCCGCAATAGTGCGCGACGAGAACACGGTGCTTCCCGTGTCCGCTCTGGTGGATGGGCATTACGGCTTGACGGACGTATGCCTCGGCGTTCCCTGTATAGTAGGCGCAGGTGGCATACACAAGGTACTTGACATTCCGCTTGATGAGGATGAAAACGAAATGTTGCAAAAATCCGCATCCGGACTAAAGGATCTGATCAGCTCAGTAGGATACAGCAACGTCGAAATATAACCTGCACCGACGGCACGATCGCAAAGTCGTGATCAAATCGAATTTTCTTGCTAAAAATCAAAAGATCTGAATTATAATTACACAAAACCCGAGTTAAGCTCTAAGGCTCAGTTCGGGTCTTGTTTTATATATGTCACATATATCATTCAACGAATATCTTTTGATACTGCCTACCCTCCATTGCATTGATAAAGGTCGGATAAAGCAGTTCGAAATTCGCCACGAGAGAATGAGGCTTATTGACGGGATCATCCTGCGTCATCGGCACAAAATACACATTTTTTCTTGAATACATAACAGCTATGTTCTTTAGGTTTGCCGACAGTGCGTCGTTTGTTGCAAGCGAGATGACGAGCGGACGGTCGGAGCGCAGATGTGCCTTTGCTGCCATACATACCGCGGTATCGGTTATACCCGAGGCAAGCTTGGCAAGCGTATTCCCCGTGCACGGGCATATTATAAGACCGTCAAGCACTGTTTTGGGGCCCAACGGCTCGGCATCCACTATCGTGTGAATGACCTTGTGTCCGCACATATCCTCAAGCTTTGCTGAGAGCTCCGAGGCGACGGTAAATCTCGTATCTGTGCTATATACATTTTCACTTACAATCGGTATGACCTCATACCCCGCGTCGAGCAATTTTCGTAACTGCTCGAGAGATCTTGCGATCGTGCAAAACGATCCGCAAAGCGCGTATCCTATCACAAGCTCACCCCCTCGGCTCGAAGTATTTCAAGAATGGTGTCTCCGATGATCTGTCCCGCGCTTATCGGTGCGCATTTTCCCGGAAGAGATGCCGCCCGTATGACCTCGATTCCCGTATCTTTAATGGCGTTTATATCGAATCCGCCGGGAGCTGAAGCAAGATCTATGATGAGCGTACTCTTATCCATACCTTCTATTACCTCGCGATCAAACACCCAATACGGAACGGTATTAAATATAACGTCATATTCCTTGCACAGACTGCAAAGCGAGCTTTTTCCACCTTCGTAGGCTATTTTCAAGGTCTTGCATCCGTCGATCTCGGCGTAAGCAAGGTCGCTCGGTTTTCTCGCCGCCACCGTCACATCAGACTTCATAGCAAGAAGCATTCTGGAAAGCGCCTTTGATATCCTTCCGTAGCCTATGACCGCGCTTTTGCTGGAATGGATGGTCTTATCGAGCATACGCATAGCGATCTCAAGCGCTCCCTCGGCGGTCGGCAGAGCGTTTTTTATCTGCAAAAGCTCATTTTCGTAATAATCTATCGCTTTGAACCCGGCTTTTTTTGCCGCTTCCTTGAACGCGGGGCTAAGTCTTCCGCCAAGTATCAAAGGCTTTTTTCCGTTGTACAGCTTATCGTCAAGCAGTGCCTGAAGCCTTACCGAAGGCAGCTCGGGGCTAAGCGGGCAACTGATGCGTACGCCGTCGGAAGATGCGGGCAAAGGTAATATGACCGCGTCACAGTCTTTTAACGCATCCTCAAGCTCTCGGCATATTACAGCATCTCCTATTTCCCCATTGCCGCCGTCTGTCCCCCACATACGGACATAGGCAAATTCCTCGCAAAGTCTATGTGCGACCGACAACTGTCTTACGTCGCCGCCAAGCAAAGTCAATTTTATATCATTATTCATAGTATCTATTCCGTTTCTCTAAGTATATTGAGGTAAACAAGTACCTCTAACATAATATGCGAGAGAGCGGCGGCTGATACCATACCAAACGACGGTTTATACGGGATATTCGAGCCTCACTGTATGCAAAATGCAAAAAGGATGTGCCGCCGTATGTTACAAGCACATCCTTTTTGAATTTAATTTGATATTTAACTTTGAAGTTATTTGAGTTTCTTCGTAAGCTTGGTCGCTTCCTTATAAGGTCTTACAAGAAAATATATAATGACCGCAAGCACCGCGCAAGCCGAGATAACGCCGATCACGCTTGCAGAGCCCATAACGAGCGAGCCGAACTGATATATCATCAACGCTACGGCGTAAGCAAATACGCATTGATACCCGATAGCAAAACAGGTCCACTTTGCAGAGTTCATCTCACGCCTGATCGCCCCCATTGCCGCAACGCAAGGCGCGCAAAGCAGGTTAAACGCAAGGAAGGCGTACGCCGCGATCTGCGACATCCCCTCGAAATCAAGTACACCGAACACCCCGACTATCTCTTCCTTTGCAAGAAGTCCCATCACCGTTGCAATAGCCGCCTTGATATTTCCAAATCCAAGCGGAATAAACAACCAGGAGATCGCACCTCCGATCATTCCGAGAATACTGTTCTCGAGCGCCATTTCGGAGTCAAACATAAATTTGCCGTCAACGACGCCGAATACCGATCCGCCCCAAACTATTATCGAGGAAAGAAGTATAACAGTTCCCGCTTTTTTAATGAATGAGCTGCCTCTCTCCCATACAGATCTGAATATATTCGTGATCGTGGGCATATGGTATGCGGGAAGTTCCATTACAAACGGAGAGGGATCACCTGCAAACATTCTGGTCTTTTTGAGCATTATACCGGATATAACTATCGAGACGATACCGAGAAAATACGCAGACGGTCCTACCCACCACGCGCCTCCGAAGAGTGCTGACGCTATCAATGCGATAACGGGAAGCTTTGCACTGCACGGCATAAACGTAGTCGTCATAATCGTCATACGGCGGTCACGCTCGTTTTCTATCGTTCTTGAAGCCATAATCCCGGGGACGCCGCATCCCGTTCCGATAAGCATCGGAATAAATGACTTGCCGGAAAGTCCGAATTTGCGGAAAAGTCTGTCCATCATAAATGCGATACGCGACATATATCCGCAAGCCTCAAGGAACGCAAGGAACATAAAGAGCACGAGCATTTGAGGAACAAATCCGAGAACCGCACCGACGCCTCCTATAATACCGTCAAGCAACAAGCTCTCGAGCCATTCGGCACAGTTCAAGGCATCAAGTCCCCTGCCGACCAGAACAGGCACGCCGGGTACCCAAACGCCGTAATCGGAAGTCAGGGGCGCGTTTGCCATAGCAGAGTCGTAAATAGCCGTAATATCGTATCCGTCGGCTTTTAAAACCTCGGCATACATATCATATTGTTTTTCAAAGGCTTCAAATTTACCGTCGCTTACAGCCTTGGCGAGCTCTTTGGCTCCTTTTACCTCTGCTGCAACAGCATCATTTACTATTGCCTTGAGTTCTTCGGTAAAGATATGCTCGGAGGCATATTCATTTATAACTTCTTCATATTCTCCGCTTCCTATTCCGAACAGGTGGAAACCGTCTCCGAAAAGTCCGTCGTTGGTCCAATCCGTGACCCAGGTTCCGACGGTCGTCACCGATATATAATAAACGAGGAACATTATGAGCGCAAATATCGGAAGCGCCGCCCATCTGTTCGTAACTACTCGGTCGATCTTGTCCGAGGTCGTAAGCTTGCCGTGATTCTTTTTCTTATAAAAGGTCTTAACAAGCTCGGTTATATATGTATATCTTTCATTTATGATAATACTTTCGGAATCGTCGTCGAACGCCGTCTCGACCTTTTGTATGTCTTTTTCAATATGATCGGTCAGCTCATCGGAAAGTCCGAGCTCCTCGAGCACCTTATCGTCGCGCTCGAATATTTTTATCGCGTACCACCTTTGTCTGTCCTCGGACATATCGTGAATGGCGGCTTCTTCTATGTGAGCTATCGCGTGCTCGACCTTGCCGGAAAAGGTAGGGGTCGGTGCGGGCTTGCCTTCATTTGCCGCCTCGATCGCCAATTCAGCCGCCGCGATAACGCCGTCTCCTTTCAGTGCCGAGATCTCGACGACCTTGCAGCCCAATCTCCGAGAAAGCTCCTCAATATCGATCCTGTCACCGTTTTTCCTTACAACGTCCATCATATTTATCGCTATGATCATCGGTATACCGAGCTCTGCGAGCTGTGTTGTAAGATAAAGATTACGTTCAATATTAGTACCGTCGATTATATTCAATATCGCATCGGGACGCTCGCCCACGAGATAGTTTCTCGCAACGACCTCTTCAAGTGTATAAGGCGAGAGCGAGTAGATACCCGGAAGGTCCGTGATTATTACGCCATCGTGCTTTTTGAGATAGCCTTCTTTCTTTTCGACCGTAACGCCCGGCCAATTTCCTACGAACTGATTTGAACCGGTAAGCACATTAAACAATGTAGTCTTGCCGCAATTGGGATTTCCCGCAAGAGCGATTCTGATATCCATTTTTTGATAGGATCCTTTCTTGATTATGTTGCATTATTCAGCTTTTTTGAATGTTAGTGTAAGCTAACCTTGTTTCCTTAAAATAAGCAGGGACATTCCCCGCGTCGGTGTATCGCTACTTGAAATTTTATTCTACATCTATCATATCCGCATCGGCTTTACGAAGTGTAAGCTCGTAGCCGCGAACATAGATCTCCATAGGATCTCCGAGCGGCGCCACTTTACGGACGTATACTTCCACCCCCTTGGTTATTCCCATATCCATTATCCTGCGTCTTATTGCGCCCTCGCCGCGCACCTTAACTACATTTACCGTTTCACCGATCCTTGCGTCCTTCAACGTCTTCATAAAAATATACCTCCGAGATTTTTTACACCTGCAACAATGCCGTATACAGCTTCGGTCGCCGATACCTCATCTTGCAAGTTAGTCCTCGCTAACTATCCGATATTATATACTCTAAATTACCATTTGTCAACGTTTTTTTTCGTTTTCTTATACTTTTTTCAAATTTCATCAATTAGTACAACTGTATATTAGCTATCCGTGATTCCAACGCCAAAATTGCACAAAACGCTAAGGCTCTATCGGCGTACTCGACTCTGACTCATCTTCGGATATGGGACGCACGGATATCTCACCGTATTTAAGGATCTTTGCGCCTTTTCGTGAAAACACCATAAGTCCCCCGTCGTCGCTGATCCCCATAACGATTGCTTCGTAAGGATCTCCGTCTCCGCTGACCGTGACCTTTTTATCAATGATGCGGCAATTCATTCTGTAATATTCGAGAAATCGCTTGCTCTTAAGTTGCTTCGGATATTTTGACAGCTGCTTTACAATATGATCGGCAAGCTTTTTTCTGACTCTCTCTCTCTTCTTTTCGGGAACAGGCACAGAATATGCGATTCCCTCAAGGTCCTGCGGAAAGTCAATATTGCCGAGATTTATACCTATACCGATGATCATATCGGTATCGCCGTCACTGTTTTTGTGTGATTCGCAAAGTATTCCCGAAACCTTGCCCCCGTCCGCTATGATATCATTTACCCATTTGATGCCCACGTTTGCCCGACAGACCTTTCGCAATGCTTTACAAACGCACACTGCCGTATACAATGTAGTAAGAGCTTCCCCACCGTCAAGATCATACGGTTTGAGCAACACCGACATATAGAGTCCTCCGTCGGAATAAAAACTTCTTTGAAGTCTTCCCCTTCCCCTCGTCTGTTTTTTGGCGATAACGGTAGTAAATTCGGTGGCTCCGCTTTTTGCCAGCTCGGTCAATGTAAGGTTGGTAGATTCAAGCTCTTCATACTGTACGAGATCATATTTCATAAGTTTTTCCTTTTTGATTTTTTTAAATTTCAATTCAATTTGAACGTCAGTTTTTCGGCACCGCATATAAGGGGGATCTCGCTGTGCTCGGCCCCCACGTATGAATAAGCGGCAACACTTCCGTTTGCGAAGATCAAGGCCCTTGTGACATTCGGGTCAAGCGAATAGGTATAGCGGAGCTTGATATTCGGCCCGTGATTGCCGAAGATAACATACTCGTGAGTTTTTGTCGACTCCGATATTTTCTCCCACATCGAGGTCTCGGATGCAGATCTTCCGATGTACGCAACGGATGTTCCGTGTGACTCAAGATCTATGTATACAACAGGCTGTACCGAGCGCGATATGTATTCACGCTCGATCCTTATTTGGCTCTCCTCAAACACGCTGAGGCTCTCGCCGGATAGGCTGTCATAAAGCACGACAGACACCTCGGACTCCTCCGCGCGACGCAGGATGTCATTCATAATGTAGTATTCTTCAGTCGTCAGAGGTATCGGAAGCCATATCTGCTTGACTATATAGTTATTCATATATCTGCCGAGACTCGTTACGTGCTTTTTATGATAATGAGTAAGTATTATGACATCGGTTACTGTGTTTCCCGACTCTCCGACCGCCTCTGCCGCAAGGTTCAGATGCGAATAGCTACCGTCGGAAACGTCGCACACCACAGCACCATCGGAAGAGGAAAACACGAGCATCTCTCCCATAGAGTTTCTTTGAATATATGTCGTGCTGACCACCGTATCCGAATTATGTACGAAAAGTGCCGCGCAAAAAAGCAGGATCGATGCAAGTACGGGAACGGAAAGGAGGATCTTTTTCTTTATTCTTACGACAAGCATAACCGCCAAAGACAGGGTCATAGATATGACTATAAAGCTTGCAAATCGGTAAGAAAGAGATACCGTCGCGTGATCCCACAAAGATACGGTATGAGTAAGCTCAATAAGCATATCCGATACCGCGCTCGCCGCGGAAGAAAGCAATTCTCCGACCACCGGAACGGATCCGAGGGCAACGCAGGCAAGCGATATTATGATCAGGGCGTACACGATGGGAGTAACCGCAATAGTCATTATGGGCGATAGGAGCGAAAGCTCGCCGAAATATAACCACATAAAGAGCGTTACCGCAATATTGGCGCACAATCCCGTTATCAGTGCCGAGACGACGTAGGCGATGACTCGGAGCCACCTGCGCTTCTGAGCCGATCGGTTCAGCTTTCCGATCCACCGTGAAAAGGCGTCACTGCCGACCACTATACCGAGAGTAGCGAACAACGAAAGCCAATACGCCGCGTCGCATACGGCAAACGGAGATATCATCAGTATAAGCGCGCCCGCGAGGAACAGATTGGTCAAGGTATCCGATCGTCCGCCTATAAGCGAGGTGATGTAGGTCACTGTTACCATTATAAAGGCTCGCGCCGCCGACACCGAACATCCGGTCAAGATAAGATATGTCGGTGCTATGATGCAAAGGATGATTATTTTCGGAGTCCTTCCGATGCCGAGCTTGCCGAGCAAAAAGCTGAATATTCCGAGCAATATAGAAAGGTGCATACCGCTGAGTGCAAGGATATGAGATATTCCGGCGCGTTTGAAATCTCTCTGCACTGCATCGGGTATCTTGTCTTTGTTGCCCAGCAAAAGTGCACTTGCAAGTCTGCCGGATGTATTTCCGAGCGAGGACATAAGCCTTGCGCTCAAGCGTTCATTGATCTGTCTTGCGTATATCGAAAGGCTTTTGACCTCTGTATCGGTGACATCTATATTCGTTTTCAAAGTACCGTCCGCATTGGCGGCGGATGGGTCATCAATAAACAGCATCCGATAGCCGTCCGACAAAAGCGAGGTCACAGATCCGCCTCCGTACAGAGCCGAAATTTTATCTCCTATGAGCACGGCATCGATCTCGTACCCGGGCTGAAGATCACATTCATAATCACACTCGAGAAGTGCTTTGATATTTATGTGTTCCCCGTTTATCTCATACACTTTTATTCCGAGAACCGAATAAAAGCTGTCACTGCTTTTGCGCTCTGTTACCACCGCCTTTACTTCGCAAGTGTCTCCGTAGTACTGCCGGCACAACTCATCTGTACGCTCAAAGCATACGTAAGATACCGTAAGTGCTGATATTGCAAAGACGGCGGCGACCCCTGCCGCAATAGCGGAGTTCTTGCTGAGCTTGCCGCAAAGTGCCGCGATAAGTACGCATATAACGCTGACAGTCACAAGCGATCCGATGATAGCCTTCCCTGTCATATTGAGGCAAAAACCGAGGACGGATACCGCTATATAGACAGCACAGCAAAGGCACAAAGGTCTGTTTCTGAACAATCGCATACGGTATCCGCCCCTTTATAGTTTTATAGTTTTATAGTTTATTGTTTTGTGTTTTGATATAGATTATTTGACTCTGCACTCTCCGTTGACTATCTCAAACATATTGATGACCTGCTTCAGCCCAATGAAATAATATACTTTATTGACATCGAGCGATGGAGCGTTAAACACGACTCCGTCGTAAGTGCTAATATCACAAGATTGGCTCGTAGGCGAAAAATCAAAGTATATATCAACATCGGTGCTTTCGCCTATCGTGATACTCGGGAATTTATTCAATGCCGACAGTTTTACCTGCAACATAAGATACGTAGCATCTCCGCTTATATCTCCCATTCTCAGCTCGTGACCGAGATCACCCGACAAGATGATAGCCGCATAGTTTTGAGGACAAGACATATGCACCTTGCCGATATCAAGCACCACTTTACCGTTCTCGAGCCTCAGGTAGGACTGCTTACCGAAATCGACTTGATCTATCTTATGCGTTCCGCCCAGAAGCACAAGCTGCGTATTATCAGGCAGTGTCAGCTTTTTCACAACGATATTGCATCCGAAAGCGGAGACGCTAAGCTTGGATACAAACTCATTACACGAAACCGTTACACCGCTCGTGACCGTTGTCTGAGAGCCTTGAATAGTAAAGTTTTTATTATCGACCACTATGGAATGATTTGAGCCTGCCAACGTTGACAGAGCAATATTTTCAATACATACATTCGCGTACGCCCAAATATCAGCGCCGAGATACAACGTAGATCTGTAAAATGAATTGCTGCTTACATATTGTATATCACCTGTAAATATGACGGACTTTGTATTCGGTATATCTACATTCAAAACATAGTCGCTTGTATTGAGAAGAAGCTTTATGGTATATTCCGCCTTATCATCGATCATAAGCGCAAAGGCATCCGCAAACGTTCCGCAATCACTTATTTTGCTTCCGTTCTTGTATACCACCATAGGTGTCAGATCTATGTCATCCTGCGGAACATCGTACTTAAACATAAAACTATTTCCGCCCAACGAGCTCGAATAAGGCGAATGAGTTTTTGCAAACTCCATATTCGACAGACCGAAATATTTATATCCCGTGCCGTTGGTACCGTAATCGTCCCATGTCACGTCAACATTATACCATTTTCCATCGTCAAGCAGCACGACGTTCCATGCGTGACCGCTGCCGTTTCCGAGGCCTATGACATTTATGCAATCAACACCGATATATGAAAGTATCATCTGGTAGGACTTTGAATATGCTTCGCAAACGCCCCCAAGCTTCTGTACCATACCGACTACATTGTGTGCAGATGTGTCGTCCGAAGGGGTTATGCCGTCGGATTTGAACTTGTAATCGATCCTTGATATAAGTGCATCGTGAACATACAACGCCTTTTTATACCTCGTTGTCATAGATGCGGTCGCCGTCTTGAACTCGTCAAGAAAGGTCTTTATTTGAGCATCTATTGAGTTTCTTGCCGATGCCTTTGCATATTCTTCATATACGCAAAGACTTATGGAATTTGAGTTGAAATAATATGCGCCCGAAAGCCAGAAGTATCTCGGATGGTCAAGATCAAACACCTGCTTTACCATTCGCGCCTGTTCGATTGTCAGTGAACGGTTTCCGAAATTGACGGTCCCGAACACATATGCGCCATTATTTGCGGTAACATCGCCTCCGTTATCGTGGAATTGACGGCAGACCACCTCAATATCCTTATAAAACTCTTTGAGCGAATCCGAATTGGTATAGGACGAGAGCGAATCGTAACCGAAGAGTGTATTGCCCTCAACGGTCGAGAATTCTCCCGAGGGCTGATTCAGCTTTGGAATGCCTCTGGTCTGATAATCTCCGCATTTTGAGCAATAACGCTTTTCAATGCCATTGCTCTCGGTCGTCGGAGGCGTGTCAACCACCCAGGCGCCGAAGCTATGATTAGTAGCGAGCAATATATCGACCTTCTGATAATCACAATTCTTGCAATGTACTTCCCTGACACCCGCAACAGTGCAATTCGGAAGCACCTCTTTTTTTTCTAAGTCGTGATCGGCTTTTTTTACATAGTCAGCTATGTATGTGTCTCCGCAGGAGCAGGTATATACCGTATATCCCTGTGCCGTGCAAGTCGGAGCTATTACTTTTTTGCCGTATGAGTGGGTGTGTGGCGGATCAACCGGATCTTCCGGCTTAACAGTGCCCGTAGAGTCGTGGATTGTTGTATCCGTAGGCTCGGGCTTCGCTGTGTCCGTAGGCTCGGGCTTTGTTGTGTCGGTAGGCTCGGGCTTCGCTGTGTCGGTAGGCTCGGGCTTCGCTGTGTCGGTAGGCTCGGGCTTTGTTGTGTCCGTAGGCTCGGGCTTCGCTGTGTCCGTAGGCTCGGGCTTCGCTGTGTCCGTAGGCTCGGGCTTCGCTGTGTCGGTAGGCTCGGACTTCGCTGTGTCGGTAGGCTCGGACTTTGTTGTGTCCGTAGGCTCGGGCTTTGTTGTGTCGGTAGGCTCGGACTTCGTCGTTTCCGTTTCCTTGGAATCCGGCTTTATCGTTTCCGATCCCGTAGGCTCGGGCTTCAGTGTATCTGTCATCGAATTTGAATCAGTCGTGTCCGTTCCGTTAAATGAATTAATTATGGAGTCAATAAGATCGCACGACGACAAAGAAAAGACAAGTAAAATTAAAAGGATTATTGACAAAGTGCTCCTGATAAAATGTTTTTTCACTACTATACCTCCTAACATAACAGTTCCGAATCTTACAAGATGAAAAATCGGCAAACAAACGCGAATAAAACGAAAAAAAATACAACCTTGACTCATCAGAGTTAATATATATTCATATCCATTTTATCACATTTGTTGCCGATTTGCAACAGTTTTTTCGCTGTTTTTCAGCATTTAAGGTAATGATCGCGGAAAAAATTCAGCCAAAAGCCATTTGAACCATTCCAAATGATCAAAACATCGATATCTGATCGGTCTCGTTAAGCCCTTCAAGAGCGCCGTTGCGTCTCAAGATCTCTATGACCGATTTGCTGAGCTTTGCACGGATCTGAAGATCCTCGACCGAGAAGAAAGGCTCTATATTACGCTCATTTATTATACTCTCCGCCGCGCTGTCACCTAAACCGCCGAGTGAAGAAAACGGCATTCTGATATTACCGTTCTCGGGAAGAAACGCGTGCGAGTCGGATTTTTGAAGATCGACAGGCAGAAAACGTATGCCTCGTGCCATACATTCGTTGGCGAGCTGAAGAACGGATACCATTCCCTGCTCCTTTGCAGTCGCATCCTTGCCGCGGCTTTCGATATCCTTTATGGTATTTCTGACCGCCTGCCTGCCCTTTCCGACAATCTCGGCATCAAATCCGCCCGGAGCTACCGTCAGCATAGCCGCGTAGAAAACGATTGGCATATGTACCTTATACCAGCCGAGACGTATCGCCGACATAACGTACGCGGCGGCGTGTGCCTTCGGAAACATATATTTGATCTTAAGGCACGAGCCGATATACCAATCCGGCACACCGTGGCTCTTCATATTCTCTATCCATTCGGGCGTAAGTCCTCTGCCCTTACGAACAGATTCCATTATCTTAAACGATGCGGCATTATCAACGCCATACCTGATAAGGTCATTCATAATATTGTCACGGCATCCTATAACGGTAGATATCGTGCATATTCCGTCCTTTATGAGCTCTTGCGCGTTACCGAGCCATACATCCGTACCGTGTGAAAGTCCCGAGATCGACAACAGATCGGCAAAGGTCTTGGGTTTAGCCTCCTCCACCATTCCGATAACAAATTTTGTACCGAATTCGGGGAGTCCGTAAGTTCCTATGTTACAATCTATGTCCTCGGGGGATATTCCCAAAGGTTTTGTCGACAGAAAGAGCTCATATACCGATTTATCGTTCATCTTGACATCCATTACGCTCGTTCCCGAAAAACGCTCGAGCCACTTATATTTCGTGGGGATATCGTGTCCGAGCTCGTCAAGCTTAAGAATGGTATCGTGAAGGTATGAAAATGCAAAGTGGGTCGTTACAATGTCGGACTTGGGGTCATCGGCAGGGTGCTGAACGGGAGTAAAATCGTAAACCTCATATTCACGCGGTACGACTATGATGCCTCCCGGGTGCTGACCCGTGGTACGCTTAACGCCGACGCAATTTTGCACTATTCGATTTGTTTCGGCGCGTGAGAGGCTCATCTGATTTTCCTCAAGATATTTCATCACGAAGCCGTATGCCGTTTTATCGGCAAGAGTTCCGAGTGTTCCTGCGCGGAAAACGTTCTCGGAGCCAAAGAGCTCCTCTGTGTATTTGTGTACCTTACCTTGAACGTCACCGGAAAAGTTCAGATCGATATCCGGAGATTTATCGCCGTAGAATCCGAGGAAGGTCTCAAACGGTATATCGTGTCCATCGCCTATCAGCTTTTCGCCGCACACGGGGCACACCTCGTCGGGAAGGTCAAATCCCGAGCCGTATTCTCCGTTCGTAAAAAATCTACTGTACTGACACTTCGGGCAGTAATAGTGCGGAGGCAAGGGATTTACCTCAGATATACCCGACATTGAAGCAACGAGCGATGATCCTACCGAACCTCTGGAGCCTACCAGATATCCGAGGCTCTCACTGTAATAAACGAGCTTCTGCGCTATCATATAGAGTACGGCAAATCCGTGCTTTATGATAGAGTCAAGCTCCTTCTTAAGACGGTTGGCAACTATCTCGGGTACGGGATCGCCGTAAAGTCGCTTTGCCTTCGCCCAGCACAGCTCTTGAAGCTCCTCCTCAGCCCCCTCCATATTAGGAGTATATGTTCCCTTGGGTATCGGGCGCACATCTCCTATCATATCGGCAATAAGGTTTGTATTCGTTACGACGACCTCATAAGCCTTCTCCTCTCCGAGATACTCAAATTCCTTGAGCATCTCATCGGTGGTCCTGAAATAAAGCTTATGAACGTTGGATGCGTCCTTGAACTTCATACCCGTGAGCAGGATCCGTCTGTATATGTCGTCCTCTTCGTTGATATAATGGGCGTCGCATGTCGCCACGACGGGCTTATTATACTTTTCACCGAGCTCTACGATCTTTCGGTTCAGATCGCGCAAGGTGTCTTCGTTTGCGACCGATCTTTCCTCGATAAGAAATCTGTTGTTTGCGATAGGTTGTATCTCAAGGTAATCGTAAAATTCAACTATCCTCTCTATCTCAGCCTCGGGCTTACTCTCAAGCAAAGCCCTGTAAAGCTCACCCGCCTCGCAAGCCGATCCGATCAAAAGCCCTTCCCTGTATTTTTCAAGTAGGGTCTTGGGTATACGCGGATGTCTGCGATAATATTTCAGATAGCTTTCGGATATGATTCTGTATAAGTTCTTAAGTCCGACCTGATTTTTTACAAGTATGACTTGATGATATGTATTCAGTTTCAAAGGATCGGAATTCGAGGTCATCTCGGTCTTAAGTCCGTCAAAGGTATGGATATCCATACCCTTCATCTTACCGATCATTGCAAAATATATTTTTGCGAGTATATCCGCGTCATCGCAGGCGCGATGATGATGGAAGTCCTCAAGTCCGAAATATTTCGCTACCGTGTCAAGCTTATGGTTCTTTATATCCGTATTCAGAAATCTTGAAAGCGCGACGGTATCAAGGTACGAAAAGCCGAAATCCATATTAAGGAGCTTCGCATTATGTCTTATAAACGAGGTATCAAATCCCGCATTATGAGCAATAAGCAGCTTACAATCTCCTATAAAATCATAGAACATAGGCAATGCCGCATCTATCGTCGGGGCGCCGTTCACCATACTGTCATCGATCGATGTAAGTGCTGTAATGTTATCGGGAATCGGGCATTCCGGATCAACGTATGTGTCAAACACGTCGACTATCTCACCGTTTCTGACCTTTACCGCACCGATCTCTATTATCTTACATTCAAGAGGCGAGAGTCCTGTCGTCTCAATATCGAACACTATCGCCTCGTCGTCGAATGAACCGTGATACTCTCCCGTGACCGCGCCCGCGGTATCGTTGACGAAGTAAGCCTCGATACCGTATATCACCTTCATTCCGCACTTATCGGCGGCAAGCATAGCTTCGGGATATGCCTGAACATTTCCGTGGTCGGTTATCGCGACGGCTTTGTGTCCCCATTTTTGCGCCAGCTTAACTATCACATCGGGAGGAATTATAGCGTCCATCGCAGACATCTGAGTATGCAAGTGAAGCTCGACGCGCTTTTCGTTCGCATCATCCTTCCTTGCAAGCTTCTTTATTTTGGCTATTGAAGAATATTGGAATATGAGCTCGGGCTTTTTCCCGTCTTTTCGGTACTCTTCTTTTGCGGATCCTTTGACGGCAATGACAGATCCGACGGAGGCGAGTTCCTCAAGCTCACGGGCATCCTCGATCTCCATATTTCTCTTTTGTATTTCAATAGAGGCGTTTCCGTCGCTTATACTTATGGTTATGTGCTTTTTGTCTCCCGCGCGGTTATCCTCTTTTTCAAACTGAAAGACCTCTCCCAATATAACGCACGAACCGATAGGTCTATCTATACTCGATATGGCAATCGGTGTGACGTCAAACTTTGATCCTAACGCATATTCCGGTTCTGATATATCGAAGGTTGTATGACCTATACGGCATATTCCGTTCTCGATCCGAGGCGTCGCATCCTCACTATAAACAGACGCGGCGCGAGGAAATGTCGGGGTATCGTCAGATACGGTAGGCGCGTAGCTTTGTTCCGCCCCGGAAGGCCTTGATTCATAATCCTCAAACGCTTTGGCAAGCTGAGCATCCATACTGTCAAGCAATGCGTCACGGCTCTCAAAAGTTCTTCCGCGCTCAATGCTTCTGTCGGGTACGAAGATCACCTCAACATCAACGCCGAACTCGCTTTTTATTATTCTTGACATAATGGCAGGCGTCTGCGCATCCTTCATCAGATCCACACCGCTGTCCGTAAACGGAATACGTATTTCAAGCAGCTTTTTGTCTTCTGAAAGCGTATATTCATAATTTCCGAAAAAGCCCTTTGCCACTATTCCGGCATATTCGGTCTCTTTTATTATCTCGGGAATATAGTCATTGTCAAAACATTCGCTCGGATATTTCGGCAAAAGCTTTACGTGGGATAATTCATAAGCCCGACAGATCTCCGACTCAACTCGATAAAGCTCGCCCTTATCTATCGGCGAGGTAAAGCTGAGATTTGCCTCGATTATTCTTCTTTCCTTATCCGCACGTACGGTTATATCAGTAGCCGAATCCAACCATTCTTTCGTATCCGTGTCGGGTATGTATCTTGAAAATATCTCTGTAAACTTCTTAGCCATCTTTATTCCTTTACTTTCGGACACATTTCGGACGTTTATATATTTTTTTCCTTTGAAATGCGTTTAACTTCGTTTATAAGTCTTTGGACTATGCTGTCCTCCGATATCTTTTCAAGTATCTCTCCGCGTGAAAAAAGCAGAGCCTCGCCAATACCGCCCGCAATTCCGATGTCGGCCTCTCGCGCCTCTCCGGGACCGTTGACGGCACATCCCATAATCGCAACTTTTACGGGACAGGACATTATTCCTTCTTTGGCTGCCGCCTCTTCAAATCTTTTGACTATCGATATGAGATCTATCTTGGTTCTTCCGCAGGTCGGACAGCTGACGATGCTGAGTCCGCACTGCCCCTCGATCTCAAGCGCTCGAAGTATCTTCTGTGCAGCAGCTACCTCCCTTACGGGATCGGCAGTAAGCGAAACACGCAGTGTGTCGCCTATACCGTCGCAAAGCAGTGCTCCTATACCTGCGGCACTCTTGACCATTCCGATATCCTCGCTGCCTGCCTCGGTAACGCCTATATGGATAGGATAATCGCACATATCCGCAAGAAGCTTGTTCGCTTTTATCATCCCATACGGATCCGATGCCTTTATTGAAATAACGATATCGTTAAAATCGAATTTTTCAAGCAAACGTGTATGGAACATCGCACTCTCGCAAAGCGCCTCGGGGGTGGGCGCACCGTATTTTGCCAATATATGCTTCTCAAGCGAGCCGCTGTTCACACCTATCCTTATCGGAATATTTCGCTGACTGCATACGCGGCACACTTCCCTTACCTTTTCGTCGTCTCCGATATTTCCCGGATTTATCCGTATCTTATCTGCGCCCGCAAGTGCAGATGCCACGGCGGCACGGTAATCAAAATGTATATCTGCAACGATAGGCATCTTAATTCCGGCAAGCTTTATTTTTTCCAGGGTAACGGCAGTCTCGGGAGTCGGTACCGTTATACGGGCTATATCGCACCCTGCGGCTTCAAAAGCCCTAAGTTGAGCGACGGTAGCCTCGGCATCGATCGTGTCCGTATTCGTCATAGATTGGATAGCTATCGGCGAATCTCCGCCTATGCAGATGCCGCCTATATTTATTTTTTTCGTCTTTCGTCTTATGGAATTATAGTTCATTTTCGTCCCTCTGATAATAAGATAATTTGTCAGGTGAAAAGTCCGAATATATCTTTGACACAGATAAAGCCGATAAATCCGAGCAGTATGAGCATACCTATTGCGTGGATATAGTTTTCAATATTACTGTTGACGATAGGCTTGCCTATACACAACTCTATGAGATAGAACAGAAGATGTCCGCCGTCAAGCGCGGGGATCGGCAAAAGATTCATAACGCCGAGATTTATGCTTATTACAATGAACAAGTACAAAAGATTAAGCGCATCTCCGCTCTTGGCTACCTCGGTTATCTGTTCGGTAACACCGATAGGTCCCGATATCGCCTCGACGCCGTATCTGCCTCCGATAAGTCCCGCAAGCGAATCCCATACCATTTTAACGGTAGAGAGCGAGCGTGTCCAGGCGTGTTTTATCACGTTTCCCACCGTCTTGGGCTCTGCCTTGAGATAAAAATCGTACACTCCGATCGTTATACCGCTTTGAACGTCCGTAGGAAAATGCACATCGGGTATAAGTCTCTCCTCGCCGTCACGGATGACCACGATGTCGATTGCCTCATATCCCTGCATCATTATCTCATATACGACCTCATTGCCCGTATATACACGTGTGCCGTCCACCTTGATTATCGTATCACCCTCGCGAAGTCCGCGAATATCGCTGATCGAAATATCTTGAAACTGATCGATAGTATTGGATGCAAGATTTCCCGATGCAGTAACGAGCACCGCCATAAGCACAAAGCCGAGCAAGAGGTTCATAAGCGGTCCGGCAACGGTTATGATGATCCTTTGCCATACAGGCTTATTACAGAGTGCCGCCTCGTTGTCGGAACTTTCATTCTCGCCGTCCATACTTACAAATCCGCCTATGGGAAAAAGGCGCAAGGAATATGCGATCCCGTTCTTCTTTGAAGTCCTTGAAAATATCTTGGGTCCCATTCCGATGGCGAATTCATTTACCTTGACCTTGCAAGCCAAAGCCGCTATAAAATGTCCGAGCTCGTGAATAAACACGAGAAATCCGAACAAAAGTATTGCCAATATAATATACAAGCTATATTCACTCCCCTATCTTTACGCGCGCCAGAGCTCTTGCCTCCCTGTCGCACTCGAGTATATCCTCAAGACTTTCCGATGCAGTCGCATACCTCATAAGGTCATAAACCTCGCACACGGTCTCCATTATGTCATAAAAACCTATCCTGCGTTGCAAGAAAGCCTCGACCGCGACCTCATTCGCAGCGTTGAGCACCGCAGGCATAGCTCCGCCGTCGCGTAACGCTCGCTTTGCCCTGTTCAAAAGTACAAAGGTATCTCCGTCAGCCTCGGCAAACGTCAGCTTAGCGAGCCGTGCAAGGTCAAGCTTCTTTTCGTCTCCCTCCGCATCGCTGTCTCTCTCGGGATAAGTCAGAGCATACTGAACACAATGACGCATATCCGGCACCGAAAGCTGAGCTATGACACTATTATCAATATATTCCACCATGGAATGTATTATACTTTCCCTATGAACGACAACATCTATCTTATCCGCATCCACCGAGAACAGATGAGCCGCCTCGATCACCTCAAATCCCTTGTTCATCAAGGTCGCGCTATCGATCGTTATTTTGTGTCCCATAATCCAAGTCGGATGCTTAAGCGCCTGCTCAAGAGTTATATCCTTAAGTTGCTCGGTCTTATATCCGAAAAACGGGCCTCCCGATGCCGTAAGTATCAGTCGGCTGACCTCCTCGCCGTTTCCCGCCCGCAGGCATTGATGGATCGCGCAGTGCTCGCTGTCCACGGGAAGAAGCTCGGTCCTGTTCCTTGAGACCTCGTCCATAACTATTCTGCCCGCAATAACGAGAGATTCTTTGTTCGCAAGCGCAAGCCTTTTGCCCGATCTTATGACAGAAAGCGTCGGCATCAGCCCCGCTTTACCGAGTATCGAATTCACTGCCGCATCCGCATCGGTCTCTTCTATCATACGGCAAATACCGTCACTTCCCGAATATACTTTTATATCCGTGTCGGAAAGGCATATTTTAAGGGCGTGTGCCGCTTCCGTGTCGGACATAGCAACGGCGCGCGGCTTAAATCTTCTTGCCTGCTCTTCAAGTCTCTTGTAATTTCTGTTCGCACTGAGTCCGCAGATCCGTATGCCCTTAGCCGCGGCAACATCAAGTGCCTGCTCACCGACAGATCCCGTTGAGCCAAGTACTATCGCGGACGGATATTCTCTTATCATTTATTTTTATACCTCACAGTTTACTTCTATGCTAAATCAAAAAAACATTCCGAGCTTTTCAACGATATGTAACAATGCAAAGATCGAGATCGCCACGGCGATGCAGGAGTCGAATCTGTCAAGTACGCCGCCGTGTCCCGGAAAGACCTTCCCGTAATCCTTGATGCCGTATCTTCTTTTGATGGCTGACATAGCCAGATCTCCGATCTGGGAAACGATCGACGAGACCGCGCCGCATCCCGCAAGCAAAGCGTAGTTCGGCTCATAATCGGTAAGGCGCGAGATCACAAATCCGTAGAGCATAACAAAAAGTATGCAGAAAAGCACACCGCCTATGCTACCCTCTATCGTCTTTTTGGGACTTATCTCGGGACTGAGCTTATGCTTACCGAAGGCTCTTCCGCAAAAATAGGCGAATATATCCGTCATCCAAGCACCGAGGAATATTACAAAATACAACCAACGTCCGTGGAACAGATCGTAATCTCGAACATATACCATGGCAGTAAATCCGAGCGTGATATATACCGTCGTCATAAATGTCATAGCCGCCTGCTCTACCGTAACATTCTTGTGCCAAAATACCGTCACGGCAAATACCCAAAGAATATAGATAAGCATAAGCGCAATAAACACATCCGTGTTGTTTATTCCGATATCCAAGTCGTAGACCGTTCTTGCCATTATGGGTGAAATGGTCGAGATCACAAGCGACGGGACGGAAAGAGGATAGATCTTAAGTGTCCCCAGACATTTGAGCATCTCAAAACACCCCACAGCTGCAAGTATAGCCATGGCTATACCGTAAAACGGAGTTGCGGAAAATATTACAACAGGTAAAAATATTGCGAACGCTACCAGCGCGGTTATTATTCTCGTTTTCATAACAGATCTCCTATCGCAAAATTACAATTACACACGATCACACACCGCCGTAACGGCGTTTGCGCGAATAAAACACCTTTACCGCCTTGTCGACCTCAGCGGGATCCATATCCGGCCAAAGGCAATCAGTAAAATACAGCTCCGCATAAGCCGCCTGCCAAAGAAGAAAATTGGAGAGTCTGTATTCTCCTCCCGTTCTGACTATCAAATCGGGATCCGTACAATGCGACGTATAAAGATATTTTCCGAAAGTAGTCTCATCGACCGAGTCGATACCGGCATCAAGTATTCTGTTAACGGCATTTACGATCTCGGGGCGTGCTCCGTAGTTCAATGCAATATTCAGTAAAAGCCCGCGATCATTCGTAAGTTCCTCTATACGATCGATCTTTTTTCTGAATTTTGCATCAAACGGAGACATATCTCCGATAAATTTGATCCTTATATCGTGATCGGAAAAGTTGTCAAGACATTCATCAAGATATTTATCAAGCAGCTTCATTATGGAATTTACCTCTTTTGCGGGTCTTTTCCAATTTTCGCTTGAAAAGGCGTATACGGTCACCGTCCTGATACCGATATCTCCGCAGTACTCGGTGATCTTGCGAAAGGTCTCGGCTCCGTGCCTGTGACCGTATTCGCGCGGCTTTCCCCTATTTTGTGCCCAACGCCCGTTTCCGTCCATTATAAAAGCTATATGAGTAAGTCTTTCGTCGACCTTTTCTATCCTTTCCTGACTGCCCTCGGCAGAACGGTTTATATTTATCGGCATATCGTCCCTCGTCTAACTTATGTTTTATTTTATGGCTTCAATTACAGCAATATTATAAAAATGGGGTGCGTCGCATAAAGGACTGACCCCATTGTGCCTTCAAACGGCAATCATTATATATCTACTACATCAATGAGCCGCTTTTTCAAGCCACGTTCTCAGATCTCGTTAAGCTCGGCGATCTTTTTGTCCGTTACAGTGTCAACAGTCTTTATAAACTTATCCGTCAGCTCTTGAACGGACTTTTCTGCATTCTTCTGCTCATCCTCTGTCAGCTCGCCGTCCTTTTTCAGCTTTTTGATATCGTCGTTCGCACTTCTGCGGATATTACGGACAGCAACCTTTGCCTCCTCGCCTTCCTTCTGTACCTGCTTTACGAGCTCCTTACGGCGCTCACCGGTAAGCTGGGGGAAAACGAGACGTATTACGGTACCGTCATCGCTGGGCGTGATACCTATATCGGAAGCAAGTATAGCCTTTACGATAGCCTTAAGAGTTGTCTTATCGTAAGGAGAAATAGTAACCGTCTTGGGGTCCGTTACCTTTACATCTGCCATATTTACGAGAAGAGTGGGGGCTCCGTAGTATTCAAACGTGATCTTGGAAAGGATCGCTGTGTTTGCGCGTCCCGCTCTGATGAGCGAAAGGTTGGATTCATAAGCGGCAACTGCCTTTGTCATTTTTTCTTCATAAGTTTTTTTGTTAAAGCTCATTTTCTTTAATTTCCTTTCGTATGTAAATTGTATATCGTTTTTTATCAAAGGA
>CAYYND010000027.1:0-21766 GCA_964472845.1 uncultured Lachnospiraceae bacterium
ATATACAAATAACCTACGGAGCCGCAGGTCATTTGCATATATAGATCATTTATTTTGCTTCCTTGGATTCAAGGTAGTCGATAAGCTTCTTAACAAGCTCATCAGCATCTGTGCCGTGTACGGAGCAAGCGTCTGCTATCGACTCGCCTCTTGACATCGGGCAACCGAGGCAGTGCATACCGATATCAAAAAAGAATCTTGCAGTTTCTATATCAAAATCAAGAACATCTCCGATCACGGAATCCTTAGTAACTCTCATCTGTGCATCCTCCTTAAAAAATTACATAAGTATTATAAAACAAAAACGGCATTATGTCAATATTATTTTGCGCTTTGGCAAAGATTTTTATTACCGCGTGCCAAAATATAGTATAAAAACGGCTTTTTTACAGATTATTTACCGCTGTATTTCAAGAATTGTGATTTTTGCTATTGTAATATTTCTCAAAATGTGATAGAATAGTATGGATAATGCTTAAAAGTTAAAAGATTTTGATATATCCCGCACGGGAAAAGGAGGTCACACTTGATCATCGCACTTGAGGAAGCAAAATACGAGCTTCAAAACTTTCGCTCAAACGTAGCCGACCTCGGAGATGCGCTTAGAATTTCCGAGAAGAAGACGCGCGTTACCGAGCTTGATGAAATGACGAACTCCGCGGAGTTCTGGTCCGACAGCGACAATTCATCAAAGATCCTGAGAGAATTAAAGCAACTTAAGGACTGCATAGAAGAATACGAAAAGCTGGAATCCAAGCTTGAGGACGCTATCGCGCTCGCCGAAATGGCTATCGAAGAAAACGACGAAAGCTACGTCGAGGAGATCGTGTCGGAAAAGGAAGCCATAATCGCAGAGGAAGACCGTATGAGGATCGAGATACTTCTTTCGGGTCCCTACGACAGAAACAATGCGATAGTATCCTTCCACCCGGGAGCGGGCGGAACCGAGGCACAGGATTGGGCATCTATGCTTTACAGAATGATCACCCGTTGGGGCGAAAAGCACAACTTCAAGGTAAAGCTGCTCGATTGGCTTGACGGAGACGAGGCGGGACTCAAGAGCGCCACGGTTATGATCGAAGGAATCAACGCATACGGATATCTTAAGAGCGAGCACGGCGTGCACCGACTTGTAAGAGTATCGCCGTTTGACTCCGCAGGAAGACGTCACACATCCTTCTCGTCGATCGAGGTAATGCCGGAATTTGACGAGGTGGACAAGGTCGAGATACGTGATGAAGATATAGAAGTAACGCACCACCGTTCAAGCGGCGCGGGCGGTCAGCACATCAACAAGACCGACTCGGCGGTTCGCATTCTGCACAAACCGACGGGAATCGTCGTAGGATGTCAGACCGAACGCTCACAGCTTCAAAACAAGGAAACGGCAATGAAGATGCTAAAAGCAAAGCTTATGGAGATCAAGCTTCGCGAGCATCTCGAAAAGATAGAAGACATTAAGGGCAATAAGACCAACATCGAATGGGGCTCACAGATACGCTCGTACGTGTTTATGCCCTACACGCTGGTAAAGGATAACCGCACGGGATTTGAGTCCGGTAACGTCATAGCAGTAATGGACGGGGAGATCGACGGATTTATCAACGCATATCTTAAGTATTCCGCCGCACAGCAGTAACAAGGAAAAGTTTTATTCGCCTGCGGCGAGTTATATTGCTTCGCAGTGCTATTCGGCTTTCGCCTTTCCATTCTCCCACGACACAACGGCGCAGCTGTGATAAAAAGAGCCGCAACCATAAAACCCCCGACAGATCTTTCAGATCTGTCGGGGGCGATTTTTTTATTTGCCGTTCAGCATATTTTTGCTTACCTCTCCCCCGCTCCGTGCGAGGGAGAGATTTAAATTGACATTAACCTTTTGGCTCTATATATCTGACGACATCAATCTGGTATTTGGGTTTGTTTTCTTTCCCATAGTATTGTATACTGCCGTAAGGAGAAATGTACCATATGTTTTCTTCCGTTTCATTTTCAATTTTAGTAGCTTTGAGTCCATAATATACAGAGTCTTCGGAGGATAAGTTGATATCATCATAGAAACGAATTTCTAACGAATCATAAAAATCGCCCACACGGTTAAAAGAGATATTATATTTCTCCTTATATGAATACCAAACATAGGAAAATGAGCCCCCCGACATGTCTCTTACAAGCAGATAATCATCATCCGCTACCAATAGATTTGACAAACATAATCCACTACCTATTCCTTCATGATTGATGTCAGTATAAATATCCGTACATTGCTCAGCATATTTAAGTAATTCCTCTAAATCTCGGCTTAATTCTTCCGTTCTATCGTTAATCGTATCATCTAAAGTAATCTTTTCCGTCGTTGTGTAATTATCTTCTAAAACGGAGTCCGCATAATTTTGAACTATGTCGTTTCTATCATTTTGTATGATAGAAGAATCCTTAGCTTTTCTTATAATCGTCGAAAACGTTGGTATCAATACCGCCGCCAAAATGGCTATCACAGCGATAACAATGACAAGTTCGACTATCGTAAAACCTTTTCTTCTCTTCATTTTCTTTTTTCCCTTTTCGTTTTTGCTTACCTCTCCCCCGCTCCGTGCGAGGGAGAGGACCTTCTGTATCAACCTTTCAATTCGGTAATTTTGACGATTTTAATTTCAAAGGTTTCACAACTCGCGTCTGTAGGATAAGCTTCGACTGCGTAGTACACCGACTCCCCGGTTGAGGCAATATCATCATAAAAACGGATTTGCACTTCTCTGGATAGCCGATGTTTTTTTGTTTCTGCATCATACACATAATAACTATAGTAGATATTATATTTATCGCCGTATGAATATGAAAAAGAATCCGTCCAACCATCATTTGAACCGAATATCAATGTATAACCATTATCTTTCAAATAGGAATAAAGGTCATCTCCAAATACAGAGGCAAAACTCATTTTGGAAGCTTTTTTTGTTATCTTTTCAATTTCTGTAAGCAAATCAGCTAAATCGTTTTTCAATTCGTCTATTCTATCCCCGGTTTCCTCACGTTTGGTCTCCTTTTCCTCAACTGTATAATCATCTCCCGCCAACATCGACTCCACCAAGTCTTCAAGCGAATCGTTCCTTTTGCTTTGTACAAAATAAGAATCTTTGGCTTTTTTTATGACAGTCGAAAACGTTGGTATCAATACCGCCGCAAGGATAGCTATTACCGCTATTACGATGACAAGTTCGACTATGGTAAAAGCTCTTTTTGAAGATTTATTCATTTATTACACCTCCGCTTTTATCAATTGGAATTTATCATATTTCCCATAGGGCTAACATAATAATACCCAATAAATACATTATAATCTCCTCTATTCATATAGTACGGGTCATATATTACATTGCTTGAATTATCTAAATCGGTAACAGGAGTGTTTCCAGACTTATGCGACCACGTACCATCCGGATTTTGACGGTACCAATGATAATCTTTTCCTAGACTCGACTTTCCGTTTGCATCGTAGCTGATAATTTTTCCGAAACTACCGACTTTTTTGTCTGTTGTCGGGTCAACAATCTCAAGCGTACCGTTCTGTTCGGTCAGCATAAGTCCGTCAGTATTGTAAACAAATCTGAATATATTCTTCCCCGTGTATTCGAGCAAAACGATATCCTCTTTGAGCCCCTCAAGGCACGGAGTATATTGCAAACGCGTACTCTCGCCGAACACACCGTCATATATTACTCTCTCGCGCATATCCGACTCGGCTCCGGACACGGTCTCGGTCTTTTGCCCCGTCAGAGCGGTGCTTACACTTGTTGACAAGGGATAGAAGCTTATCTCGTATTCTCCGAATGACATCTTAACACCGTTTGCAGCTCTGTGCGGAAAATACGATTTTACGTCATTTTCAAGCGCGGTATATGCGTACTGCCCCGAAAGCTTTTTTGCTGCCGCGCTTATATCGGTGCTTTTGTCCTTTACCTCTCCGTTTTCGTCGAGATACTTGACGGGTTTATTGTAGTAATACGCCGTTTTTGAACCACCTTTGTTCTGGAATATGACGGTCTTTAAGTCTTTTTCCTGCGCACGCAATCTGTTTACATGAGCCTTTTCGGTAATCTGCTCCGCGGATATTCCTTCGGGAATGTCATCCGCGCTCAAAACCGCATTTTCGAGTTCTTCTCCAAACAACTCCCCATCGTTTGCTTGCAAAGCCGAGGACTGCTCAAGTTCGCCGAGTTCGATGATCTCGTTTAATGCCACCGCATTCAATGGTACAGCGCCAATGATCAGCACCGACATCAAAAGTAAGGACAAGATCGCCAAGCTAAGACGATAGTTCTTTCTGCTTTTTCTCATTCCAATATACCTTCTTTCTTCAATAATTGGGTAAAACTACCCATCTTTATTTTATCACAAATTTATCAAAATGTCAATAAATCGGCTATTGATGTTGTGCACAATGTTCATTTGACGATTTTGTATATATTTACCTATGCAAAAAACGCATCTTGACAGCAAGGAGCCGTTAAGATACGCTTTTCATTATTGATGCAATTATTATTTGGAAGACGTATATTCCACAAATTCCATAGATGTGATCGTAACGTTGACCAGCGGTTTGTCGTTCGTATTCGTACTTACCGCGGCAATCGCGTCGACGGTTTCCATTCCCGCTACGACTCTGCCGAATGCGGCATAGTCTCCGTCAAGACTCGGGGAGTCTTTGTGCATAATAAAGAATTGAGAAGATGCCGAGTTATTGTCGTTGCCTTTACGCGCCATCGAAATAACGCCTCTTTCGTGGGAGAGATCATTCTTAACGCCGTTTGACAAGAACTCTCCCTTGATCGTCTCATCGGAGCCGCCCATTCCCGTGCCGAGCGGATCACCGCCTTGTATCATAAATCCGCTGATAACACGATGGAATATGATACCGTCATAAAAATCTTCTTTTACGAGCTTCTTAAAATTCGCGACAGTCAGCGGCGCGACGTCGGGATAGAGTTCGACCACTATATATGCGTCGTCGCATATTTGTATCTGCACAAAATTGGTCTCGCCGTCCGTCGTCGGAAGTGCCGTCTTGTAGCAATTTTTGGTGTCGAATGAGTTTTTATCCTTATTCGAGCATGATGCAAGCGAAAGCGGAAGCGCGAGCAGGGATAAGATCAGGGCAAAGGTCAATATTTTTTTCATTTTGAAATCTCCTTTTTGTTTTTGGCATACAATTATATGATCAAAGATCAATTATTTATTTTGCGAGGGTCTATGATAGTATGATAGATATAAACGGAACGAGCAAAGAACATTCACCCGACTGCGAACGCGGATATTCGGAATATTCGTCAATGATATTATCCGCAGCGGTGGTATGTATCATCGGTTATCTGATTTTAAAATATGTTATAGGGTACATTCTGCCGTTCATTATAGGGTATATTACGGCGATGTGCTGTGTTCCGCTCGCGAGGAAAGCGGCAAAGCATACGGGGCTTTCTCAAAAGCTGTGCCGTGTGCTTGTAGCGGCGTTGTTTTTTACCGTGATCGGAGCACTGATCTACCTTGCGGCAAAGCGGGGTGTGTATGAGATAGGAAATCTCATCGGGCGGGTCGGAGAGGACGGCGAGGTCGGGACGTTTATGTCTCAAATGCTCGGCAGTATCGAAAACATCGGCTCAAGGCTTCCTCTGATCGGCAAGCTTATCGATTCGGAAGGCGCGGTCGGCGGATACATTGAAAATATGGTATCATCCGCGGTGGAAAATACGCTCTCCTCCCTCGCCGCAAAATTTACTGATATAATCGGCAAGATAATCTCGGCTATGCCTTCGATATTGCTTTTTTTGACGGTCGCGATAATATCCGGCTTCTATTTTTGCGCGGAATTTGAAGCGGTAAACGCTTTTTTAGCAAGCATTTTCCCAAAAAAAGTACGGTCAAAGCTACCGAGGATCAAAAGGCAAGCGGCGCTTACGGCTATACGCTATCTGCGCGCATCATTGACTCTGCTATTGCTGACCGCCGCCGAGCTTTATTTCGGCTTTCTTATACTCGGAATAGACTATTCCCTTTTGCTCGCGCTCATCATTGCCATCGTTGATATTCTGCCCGTGCTCGGGGTCGGGACGGTGCTCGTTCCGTGGGCTGTCATTGAACTATTGATAAGTCATTATTTCGTCGGCGTGGGACTGCTGATACTTTACGCCGTGGTATCGCTTTTGCGTCAGGTTACAGAGCCACGTATCGTGGGCAAAAGCCTCGGGGTGCATCCGCTCGTTACGCTGATATCGACCTACGTCGGCTACAAGCTGCTCGGATTTTCGGGAATGATACTCGCGCCCTTCGCCGCGCTCGCGTTGTCTTGCATACTCAAGGCACACAGCCCTCGCGACGAGACTGCCGAATAAGTATATCATATTTTTGCAAAAAGGACAAGCAGATATTAAAATATATTGAAAATTTTTAAGCTTTTTCCCCACAGAGCATTTTTCCATTTGACATATCAAAATAAATGTGATATAATTCTATGTATGTTAAAGAAAAAGGAAGCACGGTATAAATGAACGTATTTGAACAACTCTTCACAAACAAAATGTTTGTTGCGCCGCTCAGCGCGTGGCTCATAGCACAAATCATAAAGACGGTAATACATCTTTGTGTTCATCGCAAATTTGATCTCAGCCGTATGTTCGGCGACGGCGGAATGCCGAGCGGACACTCGGCGACCGTCCTCTCGCTTACAACGACGGCGGCGATAATCCACGGCGTCGGATCTTCAATATTTGCAATATGCGCCGTGCTGGCGATAATTGTTATGAACGATGCGATGGGAGTAAGACGAGAAACGGGAATTCACGCAGAGAGGATAAACGAGCTTTTTGAAAAACTCTTCTCAAAGGATTTTTCGGACGAGGAAAAGCTCAAGGTCCTTGTCGGTCACACGCCGCTTCAGGTATTCGTAGGTGCCCTTCTCGGCATCACCGTCGGACTTGTCGTCGGGCTTGCTCTCTGACGGCATAAGCGGATAAACGATATAAAACAACAGATACAGTGGGAAGCACCGTATCTGTTTTTATTTTGCTTTTATTTTGTTTTTGTGTTTTTTATGCTGATCGTCACGACTTCAACGCTCTTAAAGCGTTAAGTATTGCTATCACGGACACGCCGACATCTGCAAATACTGCCGCCCACATTCCGCAGAGTCCGAGTGCGCTGAGCACGAGCACCGCCACCTTTACTCCTATCGCAAAAACGATATTCTGATGTGTGATCGAGAGGGTCTTTCGGGCTATTCTTATCGCCTCGGAGATCTTTGAGGGCTCATCGGTCATTATCACAACGTCGGAGGCTTCGATCGCCGCGTCCGAGCCGAGCGCTCCCATCGATATTCCGACATCGGCACGCGCAAGCACGGGCGCATCGTTTATTCCGTCACCGACAAATACGACGCTCTTGCCTTTTGATTTATTTTCGATCAAAGCTTCGACCCTCGCGACCTTATCTCCCGGCAACAGTCCCGCAAAGACCTCGTCTATTCCGATCTTTTCGGCTACCGACTCGGCACTTGCAAAATTGTCTCCCGTCAGCATTACCGTTCGCTTTACGCCGAAGCGTTTGAGGCGGAGCACGGCGTCCTTGGCGTCCTCTTTTATTACGTCGGAAATGGTTATCGAACCGATGTAACTGCCGTTTTCGGCAATATATACCGTCGTTCCGAGCGCGTCGCCTTCACAAGATACGATACCGAGAGAGTTCATAAGCTTGATATTTCCCACAGCGATCTCGCTCTCGCCGATCCGCGCGGTCACGCCGTGCCCCGAGATCTCCTTAACATCAGATATGAGCCCCTGATCTATCTCGCCGATGTAAGCCTTTTCAAGTGATAGAGCGATCGGATGCGTCGAATAATGCTCGGCGTACGCCGCAATCCTTACAAGCTCTTTGCAGGCATCCTCGGGATTTTCGTTGCCGAAACCTTTCAAATATTCCTCTGAAGGCTTGATATCGGTCACCTGAAAAACGCCCTTTGTAAGGGTTCCCGTCTTGTCGAATACGACGGTCTCGGTCCCCGCAAGTGCTTCAAGATAGTTGCTTCCCTTAACGAGCACACCTATCCTTGATGCACCGCCGATCCCACCGAAAAAGCTGAGCGGCACGGATATCACAAGCGCACAAGGGCAGGAAACGACCAGAAAACTGAGCGCGCGGTATATCCATTCCGACCAATTTCCCGTGATGATCGACGGCAAAACGGCGATGATCAATGCTGCTATGACTACGATCGGAGTGTAGAACTGAGAAAAGCGGGTTATAAAGCTCTCGGGTCTTGACTTCTTGCTCTGTGCATTTTCTACCATATCAAGTATCTTGCTTGCAGTAGATTCACCGAATTTTTTTGTTACACGCACATCTATAAGCCCCGTAAGATCAACGTATCCGCTGAGCACCGTATCTCCCACGCCGAGCGAGATCGGCGCGGATTCGCCTGTAAGTGCGGACGTATCCACCGTGGTGTTACCGCTGATTATTACACCGTCGAGAGCCACTCTCTCTCCTGCGCGCACACGTACTATGTCTCCGATCATGACCGTCTCAGGATCGACCGAACTGCATTCTCCGTCCTCGCGCACGATATTTGCGTGATCGGGGCGAATGTTCATAAGCTCTGCAATGGATCGGCGCGACTTGCCCACGGCGTACTTTTCAAACATCTCCCCTATGTTGAAGAAGATCATAACAGCCACAGCCTCAAGGTATTCACCTATGCAAAACGCTCCGATAGAGGCTATCGACATAAGAAAATTTTCATCAAGCAGATTTCCTCTGAAAACGCCGGACACCGCATCGATAACGACGGAAGCCCCGATGACGGCATATGAGAGTATATAAAGTCCCAACACGACCCAATTGCTGTATTCAAATGCAGCCCATTTGTCGATCGTGACCGCCGCCGCGGCAAGCAAAGCCGAAATAATAAGTTTTATTCTTCTCTTTTTCATATGCGTATCATAATTCCTTTACCGCAATGTCAGAGTCGACCTTCTTTGCGGTCTTTTTGATCTGCTTTAGAATGCCCTCAAGATCCGAGCACGTGTCATCTATATCTACCGTCAGCTTGGTCGTTATGAAATTTACGCTTGCCTGATCTACACCTTTGATGGAGCTGATGCCCCTTTCTATCTTTGCCGCACAATTGGCACAATCAAGTCCTTCGAGAATAAATGTTTTTTTCATAGTATATCATCCTCCGTTTAGTAACATCAGTTACGCCGCCATCAATTGAGCAGTCGTTCAACTGTTTCCGTCTATATTATAGTTGAATACATATTCAATTGTCAAGAGCTTTTTTCAAAAAAATCAGCAGCAACGTATTGTTTACAATGCGGAAATATCTTGTACGATAAATATCGGATATTTCAAGTCTTTCCGTAATATGAGAAGATCTCAGACTTGAATTTACAAAGAATATTTATAAAGGAAGAACGTACAGAAATTACATAGCGCAACCTTTTGATCGGTGAATATTTCTTGGTATGGAGTCAGACCGACCGACATATAAATAAGATGAATACCCATAAGGAGGTGAAGAAAAATGCACCGGTTCAAGGAAATAGCAAACAAGATAATGGGCGCATCGGCTAAAAATACTTATGACGGTCTTTGTTATATACTTTGCTGTATATTGCTTGTTGTATTCATAATTGCGCTTCTAATCATCCCCTTTGCGTCTCTGCCTGACAACACAAAAGTTGGATCATCCGAAGCAGACGCAAAGTCAAGTCAGAACACAGAAAACGAGACCGAGAGTTCGACAAAGCAGGTCGGCGCATCGGTAAACGCAGACGGCACAGAAGAGACGAGCGGCGCTACCGAGAAAGAAAGCAAAACGATATTCCCTCTCGACGGCAGGATCACATCAAGATACGGTTGGCGCGACTCACCGGTATCCGCATCGTCGGAGTATACATTCCATCACGGAATAGACGTGTCCGCATCTAAGTCAGATGTTATTTTGGCATACAAAAACGGAACGGTTACGGAAACGGGATACAGCAATTCATACGGTTATTATATACTTATATCGCACGGGACCCACGACTCATTTTACGCGCACTGTGATAAGGTCTACGTGTCCATCGGCGACATAGTGGAATGCGGAGAGATAATAGCCAAGGCAGGAGATACAGGCAGAGCCACGGGCAAGCATCTTCATTTTGAGATCAGAATCAACGGAACAGCAGTGGATCCGCTCGAATACGTAACACCGAGCAAAGCCGATGAAAGCTAATGAAAGCCGACGAAAGACAAGAAAAAGCGGTAAAAGCCTATGAAGATAAAACGTAAAGCGTTGCAGATCGCCTCGCTCGGAATCAACTACGGAGCACTGACGGTGATCTTATATACGATCTTTTCCGGTAACGCCGTACATTCATTTCTGATATTTCTTGCGGCAGGGATACACGAGGCGGGACATATTCTCGCCGCCTCGGTGCTCGGAATAAAAATAAAAGAGATGCGCCTAGATCTTATAGGTGCATCTCTTATGACCTCGGGAATACATTCGTACCGTGACGAGAGGATACTGTGCGCCGCGGGCCCGTTTTTCAATCTTCTCGGGATACTGTTATCATATCCGTTACAAAGGTTATTTATATTCAAGTCGATATTTCCGAAGGCTTCGGAGTATCTCGGCTTTTTTTGCGGCGCGTGCCTGTGTCTTATGCTTATCAATCTTTTGCCCGTTAGAGGCTTCGACGGCGGAAGGATACTCGCCTCTCTTCTGTCGGAGTACATAGGGATCGATCTTTCCGATAACATTATGAATATCCTCACGCTTATCTGTATCGGTACGCTCTGGGCTACGTCTATATACCTGATAATCAAATACCAAAGCTCGCTCTCGCTTTTTACATTCTCAATTATGCTTTTCGCAAGGATTTTTCTTAAAGACAAGGATCAAAGGTAAGATCAACGGCTGTACGGTCGAATACTCGTCACCTGTGCCGTAGCTTGAACGCAAAAATCATACATATAAACAAAATGCAGATCATCACGCCATTTCTGCACGGCGTATTCCATATTTCTGTTTAATCCGTTCGTATTGATAAACAATTCAAGATAGTTTATTACGTCCGATCTTGACAGTATCCTCTGCTCTATGATGAAACGCAAAATATCCGCCCTTACATTGTCGGGAAGCGCGTCCTTTTGCGATACCGAATAACCGCAGAGCTTAAGCGGAGACTTCTCGGCACGGTAACGCAAAAAAGGGCTGTCCGTGCAACTGTAAGAGCCGCTCGAAGTGACGTACTGAACACGTGTGGGAATGAAATGATATCGGAGCAGTTTCCGCTGTCTCTTATATTCCTCCTCGCTGATAAAAAGCCTATCACAGTCCTTGCAATACTGAGCCGGCAATTTAACAACGGTGTCATTCAAGGATCTGTATGTCGCCAGAACACCTATAATATGATGCCCTTGAGTCAAGCAAACGATATTGCTCCTTTGATAAATGTATAAAGCGGATCGGGTAAGCTCGGGCAAAGCGCTCGTATCGATACCACTTGACCATTCACTGCTCATTTGTATTACCGTAGCTCTCGCGCAAACGATGGCTTCCTTCCTTGCAAGTTCGGAGCGGCTTTCGCGAGCAAAGGAGCTCGGGATCGTCAGCCTCCGTCCTTGAAATTATATCATACAGAACGTTGAAAGTCAAGAAGTCGTTAATTGACAAAAAAATCAAACCAATATTGACAAATACGGTTTGATTTTGTATAATTATATGTAGTTGATATCCACTCGGGCTTACATAATATCAAGTAAATCGGTCAACTTATCAATGCGGTGCTCGGCTTTTGTATCGGGATAAAATCCCTCAATATCCATAAGGCACCCGTCGATGCCCGCGTTGTGAGCCGCACCGATATCCATTTCCCTGTCTCCAACCATAAGAGCGGTCGATCTGTCGATACCGTGTCTGTCCATAAGCCAATTCAAGGCATCCGGGCAGGGCTTTCGGTCAAACTTAAGCGTACCGTCCATGATCTCTGTAAAATACTCGGCAATGCCCATTTTATCGAGCAGCTGATGGACAAGCTTTCCTGTGTGGGTGTACAGATAGTTTCGCCTTCCATTTTCAACCGCCGCCTTCAGTACCACGTCGGCACCCGAGATCATCTCCTGCTTTTCAAGGGCAAGCCTCTCGTGTATTGCGTGAAACTCGCGGTTTATCTTCTTTTTCTCGTCGTCCCATTCGTAACAGCTGAGTGCGTGTCCGACCGAGACCTTAAGCTTTGCGTATGCGCCCTCATAGGTATCGCTGAGCCCGTGATTTTTTAAAAGCTCCAGCAGTGCCTCAGTAAATATCGGGTAGGTATCGGAAATAGTCCCGTCAAAGTCATATATAATATCGGTGTACATTTGCAATCTCCGTATCAAGTGATTTTATTCGTCGTTGTTTCTGTTTTTCTTTTTCTCTCTTCTTATCTCCTCTTCCTCGGCGTTTCTCGGAACAAAGATCGAATTTGCGCCGATCCCCTTATATCCGAAGATATAAGCAACTGTCGAGACCGCGAGCGGGAAAAGTACGATAACAAAATATGTCCACCAGAATGAATTGAGCGGTGCATCCGGAGCTATGTGGATAGTCAGCGATCCCGTAAACATCCCCTGAAGGAAGAGCGCGATGATCTGCGCAACTCCGCCGATCTTGGTAACGGTCTCGGCAAAAGCCGAGGTCGAAGCGCTCGTAAGCCAACCGATAAATCCGATCACAGCGCAAAGAATATTGGGGATGTTGGCAAGCAAAGACATATAAAGACCGCAAAGGATCGGCGGCTTCGAAGTCTTTGACACGCTGTCCTTCGAGCCTACGGAATAGGCGATGTCATAAATGAGGAACATATAGAAAAGTATTGCAAAGACGCTTGTAACTATCTGAAATGTGCCATCTGTGGCTAAAGCGATAACAAGTCCGAAAATAGATATGGCTATCTGCCTAACGAACATCTGTATCGAACTGTAATGGTATTTTGACAAAAAATCCTTAATTGACATTTTAATTCTCCTTATCAGATCAAAGTTCGACTGTCTTATATTATACAATTTTTTATGAGATTTTGCAACAACGCCCGAAGATTATTTACACTTTATACACTATAATTAAAACGAGGAGCCTCAATCGTAAAATTATGTCACAAACTTCAAACAACTCGGAATACCCTGCGGTGCTTAAAGATTTTGCCGCGCACAAAATGGGTATACAAAACTGCTCGCCTAAAACCGTAGACGAATATCTGCTTGATCTGCGCACCTTTTCCCGCTACATAATCGCGACGAGAAGCGGTATAGATATAGAATCGGACGATTTTCTTTCGATAGATATTTCCCACGTAGACGAAAAATTTTTTGAATCGATAAGCGACAAGGAGATCCGCCTTTTCATCGGATACACCAGCAACGTCCGCAAAAATATGTGGTCGGCAAGAGCGCGCAAGCTCAGCGCAATAAAAGCAATGTACAGATATCTTACTTTGACCGAGCACTATTTCAAGGATGATCCGGCAAAAAATATAGAAGCTCCAAAGCCGCAAAAGACTCTCCCGAAATATCTTACGCTTGAAGAATCGATAGCACTTCTCGATGCGGTCAAGAACGACAAAGAGTCTAAGAGCCGCGAGCGTGACTTTGCCATAATAACTCTTTTTCTAAATTGCGGAATGCGTGTATCCGAGCTGGCGGGAATCTGCCTTAACGACCTTGATCTTGTCGGTCTGCGCTCGGTGCGCGTGCTCGGAAAAGGCAATAAGGAACGCATAATATATCTTAATGAGGCGTGCCGCGAGGCACTGCTTGAATATCTCAAATGGCGGCTCAGTGAGGAACGAGCACGTCTTGCGACAAAGGCGTTGTTTTTGAGCAATCGAAGCCAAAAAATGAGTGTCAAAACGATACAGTGGATGGTATACAAATATCTTGATATGGCAGGGCTTGAATCCCGTCACTATTCCGTACACAAGCTTCGTCATACAGCGGCTACGCTGATGTACCAGACGGGAAATGTCGATGTCAGGGTACTTAAAGAGATCCTCGGTCACGCTCAGCTCAACACGACTCAGATATACACGCACGTAAGCGACGCCGCCATAGAACGTGCTATGACCTTTAATCCGCTCTCAAAGGAGCACGGTCAAAATGACTCGGACGGAGAGGACGATTAAGTGCGGATCGAGCCGATCGATCCCCCTAAGAGATCCGTCTCGTTGCGATATAGGATATTAAATATCAGCTCTCCGAGCGTATCTTCATCCCACGGGCAAAGCCCTCGCTCGCAAATCTCGCCCACGAAAGAGCAAAGCACACGCCGAAAACATTCATATTCCGAATTCATAAAAACGCGCTCGGGATTCGCGATCATTCCGCAAAGCTTGCCGAGAGCCGAGGCGGAGGCACATTCGCCGAGACAGATCTTTAGCCCGTCAAATCCGCTGTCGGTATGCCAATCTATCCTCAATTTGAGTTCGCCGCGACGCAGATCGGCGCAAAGTCTTGACAGCTCGGAGATTTCCGATATGTCTCCCGCCGAAACAAGCGTTTTCGGAAGAGCCTTTTCTTGGCAAAGATAATTCAAAAGTGATGCGAGCCTATTCACGCGGCTTTTGAGATCGGATATGCCGATAAGACTTCCCTCTCCGAGCCTCGAAAGCAGGTCTGCCTTGCCCTCTTCCTTACGATCGAGGTAAAGCTGCATAACGATGCCGCGCTTTTTGTATTCTATTCCGAAAAAGCGCATCATCTGGCACCTGAACAGCCCTGCCTCCTCGGGCGTAATGTCCGATCCGTCGCTCGCAAGTGCCTTTTTCAGCACGAGATCGGCGTGATACGGATCGGGAAAGCGAAGCTCGGTCAGGATCGACGCCGAATGAGAGGCGGTGCGGCAGCCGAGGGATTCAAATCTGTCAAGCAGAGCCATATAGGCACGCTCAAGATCCGCAAGACCTGCGATCATTACGCCACTGCGCTCGCTGAGCCTTTCGATGTATTTTCTTATTCCGCGGTTCTCAATGCAGAGCCCCCGGCACGGGCTGAATGTAGGCTTTACCGTAACCAAGCAGTCAGATTCCGAAATGCGCTCAAAATCCGAAAGGCTGTCGCAAGGGTCAACATCGAGCAAAAGCATCTTGACGTCGGAGCGCTCGAGCAATGTCATTACATTAATACCGCCATATGAAAGCTTTTGGGCGGTGACATTCCAAATACGCTCGCAATTTTGTGGGCATATCACGAGATCGCAGTCAAAATATCTGCGAAGCTCAAGATGGCTGAAGCAATACATCGCAGATCCGATAAGCTCGGGCATAATACGGCAATACTCACGGAATTTATCGTAATCTGAAGCTTCCCCCGTGATATATTTTTCTTCACATCCGCAAGCCCTCATGCCTCGCTGTCTTTGTTCGTCCGAGCAGATCCAAAACTCGGTTATATTGGAAAAAGCCTTGTTTTTCGATATATCCGAGGGGGATATATTACTGTGAATATAAGGCATCGGAATATGCTTTGCGTACTTGTGATACAAGATTCTTGCATATTCTGTATCAAGCAAAAAATCGCTGTGGAGAAAGCCGTTCATAATCGCACAGACTCCTTTCCGGAATTGATATGATCACTCATATTTTATCACAATACTAAAGGTTTTTCAACATTTTTTGAAAAATCGTATGCGCGAGTCTCAAAAAAGTATGTACAAAATCGAGGATATATGATATAATAAAACGTAGTATGCACGGGCGGCATCGCCCTATTACAGATATTTTTTAAAGGAACTTATTGAAATGGATAATACCAAACTTACAGATTTCAGTCTGATATATCCCTCATCCGAAAGTCAAAAAAATCATCTCAGCGGATCGGACAGACCGAACATCGATATGTATGTTCTTGACGAGCTCGGTCTTACCGCAATATTTGAGCTTAAGAACTCCGAGCTCTCGGATTATTTTACATTGGATCCCGATGTTATAAATTACAGGCTCGAGACCTTTGCCGATGTACTCGCTAACCCATCGCTGACGAAGACGCTCAACAAGCTCGTCCCCATATTGAGCGATATTTTGGAATTGCGCCGACTTGAGGCTGAAAATGACGATACGAATTCCTATCTGCTCAGTATTTCCGAGATCGAGCTTTACATTTCAAGCATCGAAACACTGAATTCGGGACTTTCGGCTGTCAAGGATCAGCTTAAAAGCCGCGCCTTCACTACGCTTGCGGACAGAATATCCGAGCTTGCCGAAAGCGAGTATTACAAGGAGCTCAATCTCCGGCTCGCGGAGCTTACGAACCGTGTCCGTGAGATCAAGAGTGTTACCGTCGGCGTAAATCTCGACGCTCAGCTCCGTCCCTCAAGTGCGGGTGTGCTTTCGATAAACTCCGAGCAATTCCACTCGGGCGATGTTATCGAAAAGATACTCCGTATGAACTTCAAGGACGATGAGTATACCTGTATTGCCGAGCTCGTTCCCTTCAGCAAGCGACAATCCGAAAATCAAAAAACGGCACTCTCGCTCGCCTTCTATTCCGCTATCAACGATGTTTACAAGCAATCTCTGCGTTCTTGGAAGAGGATCGTGCAGTCATATGTTCTCGATAACACGGATTTTCTGCTCGGACTTATGCCTGAGATAGAATTTATCGGTAAGGGCACCGAGCTTCTGCGCAAGCTGCATACGAGAGGCTGTGCACTCTCAAGACCCGTGATAATGCCCGCCGAGGATCGTGTATTCAGAGCGGCTGAGCTTTATAACCCTTGCGTTGCGCTCAAGGTATCTGATGAAATAATTCCGAACGATCTCGTATTTGATGAAAATGCTACGATATACGTGCTTACGGGGCCAAACAGAGGCGGAAAATCTGTCATCACCTGCGCGCTCGGTATCGCCCAGGCTATGTTCCAGCTCGGTCTGTACGTACCGGCAAAGAAGCTTGAGATATCCCCCGTTGACGGGATCTTCACCCACTTCCCCACGGGAGCCGATGACACCATCGACAAGGGACGTCTCGGCGAGGAATGTGCGCGTCTCGGTGAGATATTTGATATGATCACCGATAAGAGCCTTGTGCTTCTCGATGAATCGCTTTCTTCAACGGGATCATTTGAGGCTTCCTACATTGCCGCCGAGGTACTCTCGGGACTTGCTATGGTAAAATGCCGCTGTATGTTCTCTACCCACCTGCACGAGCTTGCCGCCGAGATAGATGACATAAATAAAGTGTCAGCCGAAAGCGGGCGCGCTATGATAGATACGCTCGTTGCGGGTATCGAATCAGGAAAGCGCTCTTTTAAGATCACACGTGCCAAGCCCGACGGAAAGAGCTACGCGCGCGATATAGCGAAAAAATACGGTCTGACCTACAACAACATAGTTGATAAAGTACAGCACCGCACCGACAAGAGCGGCGAATGACATACGCTTCAAAAAAAATAAAATGATGAATATATCAAGGAGAAACACTATGGATAACAGCAAAAAGATGGAATTACTGAGATACGTTGACCACACCCTGCTCGCGCAGACCGCAACGCCGGATGAGATCAAGACCGTGATCGACGACGGAATCAAATACAATACCGCATCGGTATGTATTCCCAACTGCTACGTAAAATTTGCCGCAGAATATGCACAGGGCAGGATCAAGATCGCCACGCTTTCGGGCTTTCCGCACGGAAATCTCCCCACCGAGACAAAGTGCTTTGAAGCGGCTAAGGCATTCGAGGACGGCGCGGACGAGATAGATATGGTAGCCAACCTCGGATATCTCCGTGCAAAAATGTACGACAAGGTGCTCGAGGACATCAAAGCAGTGAAAAGAGTCTGCGGAGACAGAGTGCTCAAGGTCATCATCGAGACCTGCCTGCTCACCGAAGAGGAAAAAATTATGATGTGTAAGATAGTATCTGACTCGGGCGCGGATTATATCAAGACCTCGACGGGATTTTCGACTGCAGGCGCAACGCGCGAGGATATTGCCCTCTTCAAAGCAAATTGCCGCGAGGGTCTCGGCATAAAGGCGGCGGGCGGTATTCGCTCCTTTGAGGACGCCGAGGATATGGTAGCACTCGGAGCCACACGACTCGGCACGAGCGCACTCGTAAAAATACTCAAAAATGAAGAGCTCGGAAATTATTGAGGACTATTCAAAAAAACATAATACAAAACCGTGGCTGCCGCACGTAAACGATGTGCGACAGCCACGGTTTTATTTTTGCTTTTTGTTATTTGCTTATGTTGCCGTCGGTACAGTGAATAGTGTATGAGCCGGTACTATTATCCCATTTGCTACCTTTGCTGATCGCATTCCATTGTGCTTTAGTTCCGTTGAATGTGATGCTCGTAAGGCTTGTGTAATAGCACAACAAAAGCCGTATGTCAAGTTTTTTCCGAAAATTCATCTGCCCTCAGCGAAATTCGCGCCGAGGATACCGCCCTCAAGTATTTTATACGGAGACACGATGACGCCGTTCACGGTACACATAAGATAGACTCCCGACGTTGAGGTAAATCCCGTCTTTCCCGCGCATCCGACGCTCTCACCGACGGCGATCGTATCTCCCTCGGAAAGGCTCAAAGCGGAAAGATGCGCGTAATAGGTCTTTATTCCCGCTCCGTGATCTATCACGATATATTTTCCGAGGTACTGCGAATACCCCGCATATACGACAGTACCCGAGGCAACGGCAGGAATACTTTCGCCCTCGGTCACGCGATAATCGACTCCGTCCATTTGATATTTTGTACCGTCGCTGAGAGTTCGATAATGTCCGAATCCGAGGTATATATTTGAATCGCGAAACACTGAGCTCTCCTGATCCCACGGTATATCCAAAGAGGGCAAGCTCTGCGACGGGAGAGATGATATCGTCTGCATTATGTTGCGATATTCGTCAAGTGCCGATTGGGTTCTCGTCAGCTTTATGAGCAGATCAGAAGCGTCATAATTTCTTTCTTTGCAAACTCGCGGCGACACGGTATATTGGAGCGTTTTAAGTTCATCCCCATATTTTACATTAATGAAATATATCTCCGGCGAGGCATCGAGAGGAACAGCAACGAAAGCATAGTATGCACCGTCAAGCTCAATTAAGTTTGATGTGCACGGCATCTCGGGAGTGGTGCTTATCTCAATAAGTTCACGATCCGTGACGTTAAGCATTTTTATAACTATATGTTCCCCGACCGCAATATTGTCGGTGTCAAGAAAGCACTCAAACGGTTTTACCTCGGGCTCGGTATCGACAGGTTCACGATCATTCGACTCACCGCCGTTAAATTTGACGGTAAACATATAGTTTGCGTTGCCGCAAAGTGTGCCCCGACGCTCCTTCCATTTTGCCGTTATCCGACAGTAAAGGCTTTCATACTCTTCAAATGAACGTTCGGCAAGTGACTTGAGGTCTCCCCAAAATACCGTCTTATCTTCGCTGTAAAGAGCGACTGTACACTCATCCGGAGCAAGATCAAAGCTTAAATAAATATTTGAATTCTTCGAGATAAGCGATCCCTCGCTTTCGTTCTGATCATACGATAAACTTACCTTGGCTCCGCTGTTAAGAACATAAAAATATTCCGAGCTTGACGGCGCGACCGTGCTTCCGTTAAAATAGAGCACGGGCGGACGTACCTCGACATCTATCGATGCGTCGGATGCTTGGAATTCCGAAAGCGCACGTGCATCCACGGCGTACACGGATGTACCGTTAAGAACATAGTAAGCTCTTTTCCCGTCCTGCGAAAAATAGAACTTATAATTGCTTACCCCCGTTTGGATATCTATGTATGCACTGTCTGCATATTCATCGGGCAACTCGCCGACAAGTATGCTGTTAACCGTAAGGCGTAGATAGATATCCGTTGCCGAGTCAGGCTCTTTCGCCGCCTCGGAGTCCTCGGTGACGGAGCTTTGTTCATTATTGCCGTTTGCCGCCGCGCTCTTTGCGCCATCCGCCATAAGCATAATTATTATAATTACTGTCGGCGCAAACACAAGTATGGCAAAGAGTGTGTAAAGCCACGCGCTTCTTGCCTTTTTCGGAGTTGGGGTCGTATTGTTATCCATTTTTATACCTTCCTTTCATAATGAGTCCCGAAAGCCCGCGATGCTTTCGAAGACTTACTTCCTTGACGTTCAAAGCCGCTTGTGAACGTCTCTTTTAGTCGTTTATTAATACCGCTTATTTGCTTTTGTCGCGGGTGTTGATCCCGTAGCTCTTTGCATATGTAGCAATATACGTGTTTGTTTCACAGTAGACCGTAAGCTTTCCCGAGCAACCGTTGAATACACCGTATTCGGCGCGCTCTATGCTTGACGGAAGTATCACGCTTTTCAGTGCCGTATTATCCGAAAAGGCAAACCATCCGAGACGCTTGACGCCCTCGTCGATTTCAATGCTTTCAAACTCTGTTCTCGAAAATGCGTTATCCGCGACAGCTTCGACGGGATAGCCGCCGAGAGTTGAGGGGATCAAAAGATATTTTCCGCTTCCGGTATAGCCTGTAACGGTTGCCTTGCCCCCGCTTACGGTAAACAGAAGTGTTATCTTATCACTTTGACCGCCGCTCGGAGTGTCGGTCGGAGACTGCGTGACCTTATCTGTCTCTTTGTCGGTCTGATCGAGATCCGATGTCGGCTTTTGTGTATCAGCTGAGCCGCTCTGCCCGCGAAGAGATGCCAGCTCGCGTTCGAGTGCTGAGATCTGTGCCCTGTATGCGGTATCCTGGACGTAAGAATTGCTCTTAAGACTTATCAAAGTCGCTTCCAGCTCGCTTATTCGCTCATTAAGGTACTCGATCCTTATTTCCGCAGCATCGGACTCCGCCGCGCCCTCGCCGCCCGAGTTACCTTTATCGCAGGAGCAAAGCAGAAGTGAGGTGACCGTCAGTAAAAGCGCAAGTAAAACGCTTGCGATCTTTATCCCGCGCTTTTTATTTGAGCATAACGGGTATAAACATTTGTGTTTCATAGTATCATTCCTTTCTTTTAAAATAGGTAGCATAAGTTTATCACACGAAATGCAAAAAAACGCTCAAAGCTTGTCGAGCGTTAAGGTAACTTTGCGTAGGATTTCCCCTTTATACGTTTATATTTTATCTGATTTTATCCGCAGACCGATTTTTTGCCTCCATGCGACAAAACAAAATAAAAAAAGAGCCGCCGCATAAAAAGCTTTATGCAAGCGACTCTGTGTTCCGAGCCTATCAAAGGATCTCGGGAGTTTTCGGTGTTATCGGAGTCTGTCCGAGCGTACCGTTTTTATTTTGTTTTGCGATCTTTTTGATGTCCTTTTTGACCTGTTTGACCGCCTTTCGTTGAGCACTCAGACTGTTGTCTTTGGCCTTTTCGGCAACATTCTTTGACGCCGTCTTACGAGAAGCCTTGCAGGCGGTAACTTTATTATCGGCTTTCTTTACGATATCAGCCTTTTTTGCTTTTGTCGTAGTGACCGTAGTCGTTACGGATCTTACAGATCTTCGGTTTTCCTTGACCTTCACCTTGGTTTTGGTGTCGGTCTTGCCGGGAAGCAAGGAAGCGATCGCAAGTGCCGTCGGAGCAACAAGACGCGCAGGCGACGACGCCCCATCGCTCGGATTTCGGCTTTCGCAGGAATTATTTTTGCGTGTCAAGAGCAAGGCGCCGGCTCCTACTGCCGCACCGACAGCCGCCGCTCCGAGCGCCGCGATCGCGGCACTTTTAGCCGATGTCTTGCCGTTTCGCCTGTCGTAAGATG